>CAZKJA010000147.1:0-7145 GCA_964552925.1 uncultured Treponemataceae bacterium | reverse complement strand
GTTTGGCCGCGGCAGCCTTGGCCGGCTTGGCCAATTCACCCTTGGCCGACTTTGACTTCATCGCCTTGAGCCTTGTCTGCATAAGTCCGCGCGCCTTCACCGGCAGCGAGTACAGGCTGAGGAAGCCGGTCGCGTCACGATGGTCGAAGAGCGGCCCGGTCGCGAAGCTGGCGAGCGAGTGGTCGTACAAGGAATAAGGAGAATTCATGCCGGCGCCGAACATAGTGCCCTTCCACAGCTTGAGCTTGACGGTGCCGGAGACGGTCGCCTGGGTAGAGTCCATGAAGGCGTTGATGGCATCCATCAGAGGTGAGAACCACTCGCCTTCGTACAGTAGTTCGGCGAAACGCTGTGATACCGTCGACTTGAACGACATCATCTTGCGGTCAAGGCATAGCTGCTCGAGCTTCTGGTGCGCCTCCATGATTATGGAACCCGCGGGCGTTTCGTACACGCCCCGGCTTTTCATGCCGACGACGCGGTTCTCGACCATGTCGCACAACCCCACGCCGTGCTTGCCGCCGATCTCGTTGAGCTTGGCGATCAGCGCCACCCCGTCCATCTTTTTCCCGTTGACTGCCACGGGGATCCCCTTCTCGAAGGTGAGCTCGACGTATTCAGCTTTATCCGGCGCCTTTTCGGGCGGTACGCACATCTTGAGCATGCCTTCGAGCTTCGGCTCGTTAAGCGGATCCTCGAGGTCGAGTCCCTCATGGCTCACGTGCCACAGGTTGTCGTCGCGGCTGTACGAATCGTCCTTCTTGAACGGCACGGGGATGCCCCTGGCGTCGAGGTAGGCCACTTCTTCCTCGCGGCTGGATATGTCCCAGATGCGCCACGGCGCTATCACTTCGAGACCGGGGGCATAGGCCTTGATGCCCATCTCGAAACGGACCTGGTCGTTGCCCTTGCCCGTTGCCCCGTGGGCGACAGCCGTGCAGCCTTCCTTGAGCGCGATCTGCGCGAGGCTCCTGGCTATCATCGGACGGGCCGCCGCGGTGCCAAGCAGGTAGTGGCCTTCGTACATCGCGCCGGCCTTGACCAGCGCCCAGATGCCTTCTTCGACGAATTCCTTCTTGAGATCGGCAATTATCAGCTTGGACGCTCCGGACGACAGTGCCTTTTTCTTCATGCCGGACCAGTCGCACACCTGGCCGACGTCGCCGCAGACCGCGATCACTTCGCAATCGTAATTTTCCTTGAGCCAGGGCACGATTACCGTGGTATCGAGACCGCCGGAATACGCCAGTGCTATCTTCTTTTTCATGTTATTACTCCTTGCTAGAATTTATTACGCTTTTCCGATCGTTCCCTCTCCGGGGTTTTCCTCCCTGGGGGTACGCTCTTCAAAGCATTTAATGCCATTGGGACGAATCAATCGCCGCAAACCAAGGAACCCTGACGGGCTCCGTGAAAGAACTATAACTGGAAGGGGAAGTTGTATTAGCGACGACGAAGGCGTAGACGGGAGGAACGGGAAAAGGACATGACAGGGGGTAATAAAATACTACAACAATGTTCGTTTCCTGTGTATGTGATCGGTACCGGACTCATGGTACTTCCTCCATTTCTTTGATTCTCTAAAAAGCTACAGCAATGGCTTGATTGCGTCAAGTCCCGCGGAGTCTTCATATAATTCTTGACCAATTTGATAAAATAGAACAAAATGAACGTGACAACGACCGCTCCAGCAGAGAGCGTACAGTTATTCCCTGGGGGTTTTACTACAATGTCAGGCTTGCCGCACAACGCCCCGGACTACCGTGACAACTACTACCATGAACTCGAGCACGAACTTGACGCCCGGACCGGTGGAGGCGCGAGCGCGGCCGAGCTCGCCAGCCTCATCGAAAAGACTTTCGTCAAACGCAACCGTACTATACGGGACATCTCGTTCAAGCGGCTCGATCCGGCTTCCATCGAGGATGATTACCTGCATCCCCGCAAGGACCTGAACAGGTTCACCGTCGAGAATTGGATACGCCGCGTATTCCTCGCCGGACTCAGGCTAGACATCGCCGAGTCCATGCTGGTTTTTGGCCTTGGCAGGCTTTTTTCGACATACAATGACCTTGGCGCGCAGCATGCGACCGATGTGGACCTCAATTTCATCGTGGAGGACAGGCTCCCCGCTCATGATATGGAAGCGATCTCCCTCGGCTTGTCGGAGCTTCGAGGAGAGCTCAACCGGCGTTTCGGCATCGTGCTCGAAATCCATCCAGACTACACGCTTCAACGGGAATCGGCGGTGCTAGGCATCCTGCGGCACCCTGACAAGCGCAAGCGTTTCGAGGCGGCCCTCTTCTACCGGACTAATGAAAAAAGCATCCGCATCCTCAAGGACCATCCCGAAATGCGGGAACGGATATTCTCGCCCGCCAGGCGGCTGCCGGACGCCGTCCTGTTCGAGCACTTTCTGGGGCTCGGCAGCGGCAAGGCGACGTTCTTCAAGATCAGGACCGACACGGCCCCGCTCACAATCGGACTCGATGGAAGTTGCGACAGCGTCCAGGTCCGAACCGTCATAGGGAGCAAGGCCTTCGGAAAGAAACATCGCAAGACTTTCCCGCAGGGCTTGTTCGTCTCGCCACCAGTCTGGATCTTCAGCATGAAGTACTTCGTCAACAGGGTCTATGACTATGTCTGCGCGATGCGCACGCACGGCCATAGCCTCGAATCTATTGGCTTCGACGCGCCGGGCAAGAAGGATGGCGTCGATCCGGATTACCGGTACCTGCGGAACGCGCACAAGCTCATGCTGCACCTGCAGGAATTGATACAGACGCGTATCGGCGCCTACGGCATCGAAGTCGACTATTCCTGGATATCAGGTACGCGATTCCAGCGGCTCATCGACATAGACGGCGACGATTTCCAGGACGACTTCGACGCGATGGTTCTCGACGGGGGATTGCTGATGCCAAGCGAGGCCGAGCGTTATAAAATATTGCAAGATCGTATTCGCATCCACTCGACGGACCGCTTGGTTGAAGGCAGGGCCTGCGACCTCAAGCTGTTCCCGGAGGGATTCCGCTACGAGATCGTCTCCAAGGATGCCGACAGGTATCGGATCAGCATCCCGTACTCCTGGGCCGATCTGGGATTCTTCGCCTTCAACGCCATAGGCTCGCATATGGCCAGGATAGTCGAAGGCCGACTTCTTTCCGCCTTGCCGGCAATGGGAATGCCCCCCGGGGATCTCGAGAAGTACAAGCAGGCGCTAAGCTCCACTTGAGTTGATGACATTGACTACTATACGCGCGTATAGTATACTCCGCAACCATAGGATATGGAAACAGTCCGCAAGCTCGACATACTATCCGATGCCGCCAAGTACGACGCTTCGTGCTCATCGTCGGGTAGCGCCCGGAAGGCGGCGCCGGGAGGAATCGGAAACGGCGCGGTAGGCGGCATCTGCCATACCTGGTCCGCCGACGGCCGCTGCGTCTCCCTCCTCAAGGTGCTCCTGTCCAACGCATGCGCCTACGACTGCGCCTACTGCGTAAACAGGCGCTCAAACGATATTCCGCGCACCGGCTTCGAACCCGATGAACTGGTCCGGCTAACGATTGACTTTTACAAGCGCAACTACATCGAAGGCCTTTTCCTTTCATCGGGCGTCCTGGGCTGCCCCGATTCGACCATGGAACGGATGATCGTGGTCGCCAGGACGCTCAGGGTCCGCGAGCGCTGGAACGGCTACCTGCACCTCAAGGCGATACCCGGCGCGAGTACCGAACTCGTCGACGAGGCGGCGCGTTGGGCCGACCGCGTTTCTGTCAACATAGAGCTGCCGAGCGCCGAGAGCCTGTCGCGCGTCGCACCTGACAAAACCCCCGCCGCCATCTTCGGCGTCATGCGTACCCTCGCCAGGGCCGGCGGCTTCGAGCCCAGGCGTCCCGTGCGCAAGGCTATCGCCATGGCTCCCGCCGCCGGCGCCTGGCCGGGCCTCCCGGAGACCAGCGATCAAGTATCGATAGCCGTCGCCGAACCCCGTCCCGCCTACGGCGCGCCGTCCGCTGGCTTTGTCCGGCCTTCGGTGATGGCGGCGCGGAAAACGCGGTCGAGGCGCCCGGGCTCGGCTGTGCTCCCCGCCGGACAGACGACCCAACTCGTCGTAGGCGCGAGTCCCGAATCCGATGCGACAATCCTCGGCCTCGCAGAGAACCTGTACCTCGCCTACGACGTGCGACGCGTCTACTACTCGGCCTTCATCCCCGCGGGCGACGCCTCTTGCAGCGATCCCCGCGTTCCCGCGATCATGCGCCCTCCCCTGCTCCGCGAGCACCGGCTGTACCAAGCCGACTGGCTGTTCCGCTTCTACGGCTTCAGGGCCGACGAGATTCTCGGTCCGGATTCCCCGAACCTGGACCCCGATATCGATCCAAAATGCGCGTGGGCCTTGCGCAATCCGGAGCGTTTCCCCATCGAGGTCAATACGGCCGAGTACCTCGAACTGCTTCGGGTTCCCGGCATTGGCCCGCGATCCGCCGCGAGGATACTACGCGCGCGTTCGCGCTCCCGCCTCAAGCCGGAATCCCTTAAGGCCCTCGGGGTCGTGATGAAGCGTGCGGCATATTTCGTCACCTGCTCCGGAGTCGCACCCAAAGCGCCCGGCGCCTCGCGCGCGCTCCGGCTCGACGGTTCGGCGGCGCGGGCCGGCTTCTTCGACGATGCCCGCCGCCGGCTAGCGGCGCTCCAGCCCGAACTTGATTGGCAGCAGGACATGCAGATCGGTGAATCGTGAACGACGCCGGGCTTACGGTCGCTTACGACGGAAGCTTCCCCGGTTTCCTGTGCGCCTGCGCGGAGACCATCAACGCCCGCGACCCTGTACCCCTGCCCGTGCTCCACACCGTGGCACCAACCTTGTTCGAGGTCAGGACCGCGGTAAAGCGCGATGACACAAGGGCGGCAGCGCTCTGGGAAAGGTTATCCAGGCGGATCATGCCCGGACCCATGACAACCTTGCTCGAGGCTTTCCTCTCCGAGGCTCCCGGCATCGACTCGGTGATCGCCGCCGTCATGCGCCGGATGTGGCGCTCCGGGGTCTGCCATTCGCTCGACATCTCCGACCCCGACGCGCTTGCGGTCGAGAAAGCCGCCAACAAGGCGCGCGGAGAAGGCCATAGATTCTGCGGCTTCGTAAGGTTCTCGGAGCTTTCAGACGGTTCGTTCTACGCGACAGTGGAGCCATCCTGCGATATCCTGTGCCTCATCGGGAACCACTTCGCGCGCAGGTTCGCCCCGATGCGCTTCGCCATCCACGACACGCTCCGCCATTCGGCGATTCTGCACGAACCAGGCAAGAGCTGGACTATCATCGACGGCTTCAGCCTGGCCCCGCATGGGCGGTCCGCCGCGGGTGACGTTATGCTGGACGAGCGCCTGTCGGATCACGAGCGGGAAATCCGGGCAATGTGGAGCAGGTATTTCAACACGATCGCGATAGAATCGAGGAAGAATCCCCGTCTGCAATCATCAAAGGTTCCCTTGAAGTACAGGACACGACTCGCCGAGTTTTCGGAATCGTCCACGGTTGATCCCGGAGAGTCTTGACTGCGAAAACCGTTCCAGGCATTCGGAATAAACACAAATCCTTGGTTAGTTCATCGCAGCTTGTGTCTGTCAGAATTTGACACCATGGGCAGGAGCAGGCGGGATGCGACCCTACCACGGATGGTGGCGTGGAACACCGAGATGCAAGCTTCGATGAACTAGAAAATCCTTGATGAATAATTCGTTAAATTCATTCCGCTGGACAATTCCTGGAGCTATCCTGCATTATAGTGGTCGATGATGGAGGAATCTGTGGGCAAGAATACGACTAACGCCGTCGTTGGCGATGCGCAGACAAACAAGGGAAAACGGGATCGAAAACCTTCTTCATCGAAGAAAGTCCAACTCGAGATACTTCGCGACAACTGGATCAATCTCAAGGCGTATATAAATGCTTACAACAAGGATTCCCTGAGGATGACCCCGAAGACCGACGTGGAACGCGTAATACACGAAGCCTTGGCGACCCACCTGGCCTCGAACCCGAAAGGTTGAAGCAGATGTCCGCAAAAAAAAACGGTTCCAAATCGGGCAAGGTAAAAAGCCAGCAAGGGCAAAAATCAAAACGGATAGAAGTGTCGTTGGCCCCTGGCGCGTACCGCTTGCTGGAGGGGGAACGCACCCAGAGGAACTCGTCCCCGGTAATCACGAGCGACATAACGAGCTTCAGCGATATCGTCAACGATGCATTGCACTCGTTCCTTCCCAAAGTAGACGGCTAGAACCGCTCCACCACTGTTCACAGGCGCGATGATCATCACGATGAATCGCTGTTTGGAAAACGGATTCGACTATGATCTCTTGTTTGTATATAATGATGTAATGGCCTTTGGCGCCATCCGCGAGCTCGTCGACAGGTAGCGGTGAGTCCCCAGGGATGTTTCAGTCGCATGAAAACAGCGCCGAAACCGCCAAGCCGGTAAAGGAGACTCGCATGAGGATACTATACGTCGTCATCGTCTTGCTCGTTGCCATCGTAGCCGTCATGTTCGCCGCGCAGAACAGCGCCCCGGTAGCCATCAGTTTCTTCACCTTGTCTACGACCGGTTCGCTTTCGCTCGTCCTTATATGCACGCTGAGCATAGGCATAGCGATCGGCATACTGATAATGGCGCCTTCGATTTTCAAGCGTTCGATCCAGTCATCCGGACTCAGGCGCAAGCTGCACATATCCGAAAAGGAAAAGGCGAACATGAGCGAGAAGTTGGCCGCGAATGAGGTTTCGCACGCGTCCACCACCATGCAGCCTGATCAGGGCAAGGCAGGCGGAAAGAACGGCATATGAAAACCTTGATCGTCTACGATTCCGTGTTCGGCAACACAAGGAACCTCGCCGAAGCGATGGGGGAGGCACTCGGGGCTCGAGTGTTGAATGTGTCGGAATGCAAGCCCGCCGATCTTACCGGAGTCGCACTGTTGATAGCCGGTTCTCCGACCAGGGCGTTCAGGCCGACGAAACCGATGAATGCATTTCTTTCGACACTGCCTGCCGGATCGCTCGCCGGCGTAAAGGCGGCCGCTTTCGACACCCGGGCAGACCTCGACGAGGTGAAATCCAGATTTCTGGAATTCATGGTGAGATTGTT
>CAZKJA010000146.1:1074-8842 GCA_964552925.1 uncultured Treponemataceae bacterium | reverse complement strand
TCAACCTTTCTGTCCGGCAGCGCCGGTATCGCCGCGGCATGCCATCCACAGGAGCGCCGCGAGGCATATGAACCATAGCAGGAACCAGGCATTGGATAAAAGTGAGAGGCCGGGAAGGTATAAACCCGCGACGGCGGCCGGCAGCATGATCGACCCAGTGATCGCGGTCAGACGTCCGGGCCATCCGAAGCTCCACATGCCCCCCGAGGCGAGAAGGGCTCCGGAGAAGGGCAGCCAGTAACTCAGGTGCTGGATCGCCTTCCACGCTATAGTCCAAGCTCCGGTCGCCGCGCTGCCCGATTCAAAGCCCTGGAGCGCGCCTAGTATGATGCCGTTTTCGCCGAGGTCGAAGAGGGCTCCTGCCAGGCCGAATACCAGCACCAGGATTCCCCGAATATGGTCGCGCAAACCGACAAGCACCGCCAGCCCCGTCCAGGCGAGTATCCAGCCCAGAAGGAAGATGCCGTCGATGACGAACAGGACGCGCATGCTACCCAGGAAAGCGGTTTTGTCAGCACCGGAAAGCATCAGCGAGCCTGTGAGCGCCTCGAGACCGGGGTATGCAAGCCCTGCAGGCAAGACAAGGAAGGCCATCGCTGCCAGGCTCAGAGTCGAGATGGCTGCGCCTATGGCGCCTGTTCGGATTGTATGCATTGCAGTCTCGGCCGCTTGATCGTTCAGCATATCATCTCCAAATATCAGAATCCATATTCTGATATCAGTATGCGCACTTTATTGAGCCATGCAAGCACCAGGGATAAGCGGGATCGACGCGCAGGTTGATCGTTTTCCCGGGAATGTCTATGCCGCTTGTATTGTCGCGTTTCCGAACAAAATAACGGTTCCCCGGCATTGCGGGTATCAAAGGATGGGAGGACGATGTAACGCTGGAAATCCACAAAGGAGGATACGATGAAACGTATCGTTGCAATTCTTCTCGCCTTGGTACTCATCGCTCCCGTCTTCGCGCAAGCGCCGACGGTGTCAGCCCTCAAGGGCAAGAAGGTCGAAGTCGTCATCTGGACCCACGAGGATCCCGCCAGGACCACCCTCGAGAAGCGCCTGATAGACGAGTTCACGAAGGCCAATCCCGGCGTCACGGTGAAGTACCAGACCTACCCGTCGGGCAAGATCAAGGACATAGTCGTCGCCGGCTTCGCCGCGAACGCCGGCCCCGACATCTTCAACCTCGAAATCTTCGACGAGTACCAGTTCATATCGAACGGCCGCGTCGCTCCCGTCGATTTCAAGGCCGCCGGCTTCAAGAACCTGAAAGACATGCAGGGCAAGTACCTTGCAGGCATGCTCGATCCGGTGACCGAAGGCGGCAAGATCTATGGCATGCCCCTCGAGCTGACCAACTGGGCCATATACCTGAACAAGAAGATATTCCGGGATGCCGGACTCGACCCGATGAATGACTATCCGAAGACCTGGGAAGACGTGATGGCCGTATCCGAGAAGATAGTCATCCGCGAAGGCCAGATAATAAAGCGCCGCGGCTTCGACTTCCGCTACCCGTATTACCTGACCTCGGTTGTACCTATGGTGGAACAGCTCGGCGGCGAACTCGTATCGAAGGACGGCAAGAGCTCGATCACCGGCGACGCCGCGTGGCTAAAAGTGCTCGACTATTTCAAGGATTTCGGCCCCAACGGCAAGAACCTCGGTTCGCCGACGTATTCGCAACCGCGCAAGCTCTTCGACAACGACAAGAACGAGATAGCGATGTCCCTGTCCGGCCTCTACCAGGAAGCAAGGATGCGAGACGCCAATCCCGCTTTCTACAATTCCGGCGAGTGGATGGTCATACCCTTCCCACAGTGGAAGAACGCCGTCAAGAAGGTGCCGAACAACTACTACGGCCACTACTACATGGTCAACGCGCAGAAGCCCAAGCTCAGCCAACAGGCTTCGTGGTCGCTTCTCGCGTACATGCTCAGCCACGGCGAGGAATACCTCCAGAAGGTAGCGATCGTCCAACCGACCAAGACGTTGATGGAATCTTCGGCCTTCAAGTCGATGCCGTACTCCGACGTCTTCGCGAAGGATATGGCCGCCGGCCACATCGTGTACTACGGCGCCGCAAGTTCCAAGATAGAATCGCTTTTAAAGGAAGCCTTCGAGTCGGTGATGCTCTCCGGCGTCGAACCCGCGAAAGCCCTGGAGAAACTCCGCAAGGACGTGAAAGCCGCCCTGGTCGATCTTTAAATAGGAATTTGAACCACAGAGACACAGAGGCACAGAGAAGACGAGAAAAACAAGAATGGAAATGGAGTTATAGATGAATATAATTATATATTGCATATATATTATATTTTCTTTTTATTTTGTTTTGCATTCCTCTATGTCTCTGTGTCTCTGTGGCAAAATTGTCTTTCAAGCACATTGGAGGCTGTAGATGAAGCGGCGTGAGGTGATCGGGAGGCTCGAGCGAGACCGTTCCAGGTGGGGATGGGTCTTTGTTGCGCCCGGCCTTGTATTCTTCTCGGTGTTTTCGTTCTACCCGATGCTGAACGCGATCTGGACCAGTTTCTTCAACAAGAGGTTGTTGTCGCTCAAGAGGCCCTCTTTTATCGGGCTGCAGAATTATATCCGCGTGCTCGGCTCCGAGGATTTCTGGAATTCGGCGCGGGCGACCGCCACGTTCACCGTCGGAGTCTTCGTACCCCTGTTCCTGCTGAGCCTTTTTTTCGCGGCGCTTGTCACGTCGATGAAGCGCGGCAAGAGGGTAGTCCAGGCGGCTCTCTATTCTCCCGCGGTGCTGTCGTCGGTAGTCGCCGCCTTGATATGGCTCCTGATGCTCGACCCGCGCGGATTGGCCAACCAGTTCGCCAACTGGGTTGCCAGGACCCCGGGGATCGACCGCCGCTGGCTTTCCGACGCGACGATGGTCCAAGTCTCGACGATGATAGTGTACATCTGGAAATACCTCGGGTACTTCACGATCCTTTTCGTCACAGGCATAGGCAAGATTCCCGATTCGGTGAACGAGGCCGCCTTGATGGACGGGGCGGGTCCGATACGACGTTTCTTTTCTATAACCCTGCCGCTCCTGCGGCCGACCACGGTGCTAGTCTCGGTGATGATACTTATCCAGTGCATGAAAACCTTCAGTACCCAGTACCTGTTCACGCAGGGCGGCGCCCCGCTCGCGCCGGTCAACGTTATCACGCTGAACATCTACAACACCGCCATGCGCGACCTGAACATCGGAAAGGCGAGCGTGATGAGTACGCTGCTGTTCCTGTTCATGCTCGCTCTTACATGGGTGCAACTACGCTTCTCAAAGCGCGACGAGGCCGGATCGTGAGTCGCCGGTCCAGGTTGGCGATCGAGGCGGCGAGTTCGCTGCTCAGAACCGTTGTACTCGTAATCTCGTGTTTCATAGTGCTCGTACCGCTCGTATTCATGGCCGGCGCCTCGCTAATGCCCGCGATCGACATAATGGCGATGCCTTACCGATGGATCCCGGAAACCTGGAAACCCGCCAATTACCTGCGCGCGCTCGCCGGCAACGACGGACAGTGGATGTACCTGCGGAACATCCTCAATTCCGTGATAGTCTCGTCGTCGATAGCGCTGACGACCGTGCTGCTATCGTCGCTCGTCGGCTACGGTCTGGCCAAGTTCCGGTTCAAGGGACGCAACGCGGTGTTCATGGCGATCATGGGCACTATGATGATCCCGTTCGAGACGGTGATGATCCCCTTGTACCTTATAATAGTGAAGTTGGGAATGCAGAACTCGTACGCCGGGCTCATAGTGCCATTCCTTATGAACGCGTTCGGCGTATTCATCATGAGGCAGTACCTGATCACCTTTCCCGGCGAGATGCTCGACGCCGCGCGGATAGACGGCTGTTCGGAGCCGCGCATTTTCCGGGACATTGTCTTCAGGAATGCCGGACCCGCCGCCGCGACGCTCGCCGTGCTGTCGTTCCGCCAGCAGTGGGACAACCTTTTGTGGCCCCTCCTCGTCGCGCAGGAGGAGAAGATGAAGACAATCCCGGCGTATATCGTCAAGTTCGCCGCGGAGAAGCACGCGGACGAGGGAGCTATGATGGCTGTCGCCGTCATCGCCTCGCTGCCCGTGTTCATGCTATTCTTTACCTTGTCCAAATACTTTCTTGGGGGCTCCGCGGTGTATCAGGCTGGCAAGGAATGATGCTGTACATCTTCGACATGGGAGGGGTACTCGCCAGGGATTTCGACGTCATGCCGGAGGCCGCGAGGCGGTTGGGGATGGAATGGCCGGATTTCCTGCGCCACGCGCTCGTCGATATCGATGCCCTTCTTACGGGCGCGATAACCGAAGCGGAATACTGGTTGCGTTTCGAGGCTGCCAGCGGCGTCCGCGCGGCGGAAAATTGGTGGGACACGCTGTTCGCCCCTTCTGTGGACGCCGACGTGGAAGCGATAGTCCGCAGCGTGCAGGCAAAAGGACGCGTGGTATGCGGCACGAACGTAATCGCGTCTCATTACGACTGGCTCGTCGCCAAGGGACGGTATGAAAGCTTCGACGCTGTCTACGCTTCGCATTTGATGGGGCTCCGCAAGCCAGATCCAAGGTTCTGGTTGCGTATACTCGAGGCCGAGGGCACGAAGCCCGACGAAGCATTCTTCATAGACGACATGGCCGAGAACGTGGAAGCCGCGCGAGGCCTCGGCATAGCCTCCCATCTTTTCAGCGGAGCGGCGGGGCTGCGGCGCGCTATCGCAGGGCTCGCCACCGAGGGCGGTATCCTCGAATCGAGGCTCGAGGCGTGAGGCCCCGTGCGTGGCTCCGGTATCGGCCGATACTCGCGGCGCTGGCGCTGGCGCTCATATCGTCCTGTGGCCTTCCAAGGCAGGGCGCGAACGCTCCGGAACCTGCGCTGGACGCGTATCCCCCGTCTGACCTTGTCGTCTACACGCCGCACCCGGATGATCAGGTCGCCACGATAGTCGACGAGTTCCGCGAGAGGACAGGCCTCCGCGTACGGGTGGTCCGCGACGGTACAGGAGCCCTGCTCGAACGGCTGCGGCGTCCGGAGGGTCGCGAGGCGGACGTGCTCTGGGGAGGAGGCGCCGAGAGCCTCGTCGCCAACATAGACCTGTTCCAGCCGTACGAATCGCCGGAACGAGCGTTCGTCCCGGAGAGCCTGCGCGACGCCGAAGGATACTGGACGGGTTTGACGGTGCTGCCCATGGTGATTATCGTCAATTCGAAGCTGGTGCCGGAAGCCTCGGTGCCCAGGAGCTGGGCGGATCTAGCGAAACCCGAGTTCAATGGGAGCGTCGCGTACGCTGACCCTGCGAGTTCAGGCAGCGCGTACACGATACTCCGGACAATGCTCGTCGCCTCGCGGACCGCGGCCGGTCCTGGCGCGGGCGCCGGCGACAAGGCGGCCTGGCGTCAGATCGAGGGCTTCGTCGCGGGCATCGGCGGAGCGCCGCTGGCGGAGTCGTCCCTCGTCTACCGGGCCGTCGCCGCCGGCGAGTATCTGGTCGGCGCCACGTACGAAAACGCAGGAGCCGAGGCCCAGCGGCTCGGCTCGGACGTCAGGATAGTCTACCCCGAGGACGGAACTTCGGCAGTTCCCGACGGGGTGGCAGTAATACGAAGCTCGGTACGGCTTGAGGCGGCGAAGCGATTCGTCGATTTCGTCCTCAGCGTGGATGTCGCCAGGGTCATAGCGGCGAAAATAAAGCGGCGTTCCGCGCGATCGGATTCGCCCGTGCCCGAGGGCCTGCCGCCCCTGGAGTCGATACGCCTGCTCGACTACGATTTCGACGCGGCGGTCTCGGAAAGATCGTCGACTCTGGAACGCTTCAAGGCGCTGACAGGGAAATACTAGCCCGCCCCGGGATCATAGTGCTTGCCCGTATGCCGGCCGTGGCGGAACTCGCTCGGGGTCATGCCGACGACGCGCCTGAACAGCGTGCTGAAATAACGGGCATCCTTGTATCCGGATAGGTCCGCGACCTCCCCGACGCGCACCATCGGGTCGTGAAGCAATTCCATGGCGCGCTTCATCCGGAGCCTGGTAAGGTACTCGATGAATGTCAGGCCGGTGGCGCGCTTGAGCAAGCGCGACAGGTGGTCGCCCGAGATGCCGAGCCTGGCGGCGACGGAGTCCGACGACAGTTCAAAAACGAAGCGTTCCTTGATGTCGGCGATCGCCGCCTCGACATAGGCGTCCCCGGCGTCGCTTATGCGTTCCGCCCTCAGTTCATGGAGCAGGCTTACCGCCTGGTCGGCCTCAGCGGCGCGTTCGAGGCTCGATGCATGCAGCCTTTCGTCGTACCGTTCGGCGACGCGGCGCATCGCGGTCTCGAGCTCGTCGTCGTCTATAGGCTTGACGAGGTAGTCGAACGCGCCAAGCCTGACCGCCTCCCTGGCGTACGCGAAATCGGCGTGCCCCGAAACGATTATGAACAGCGGCCTCTCGAGCGGCCCGAGCTCGGCTTCTGCCTTGCGCATGAGGGCGAGCCCGTCAAGCCCGGGCATACGTATATCCGTTATGACGACTTCGGCGCGGCGTTCGAGTATGAGGTCCCACGCGCGGCTGCCATCCTCCGCCACGCCGACGAGCAGGAATCCCCAATCCTCCCAGGGCATAGTGGCTTCCAGTTCGCGCCGGGCGAGTTCCTCGTCCTCTGCGATCAAGAGGCGTCTCACGATGGCGCCCCCGCGGGTATCCGCAACTCGACCCTGAAACCCGGGGTGCCGTCGGCGGCAGGAACGCTGAGCCCGTAGCCGCGTCCATACTCCAGGGCCAGCCGCCTGTTGGTCCCCAGCAATCCCATGCCGTGCCCGCCCGTCGGCGTCTCGCACGCCTCGAGGGAACGGATAAGCGTGACCAACGCTGCACTCTCCATGCCGGGGCCGTCATCCTCGAATGACACAATGGCGTCGCCGCCTTCGATCCGGCCACGTATCGAGAGCGTGCCGTGGCCGCGCTTGCGCTCCAGGCCGTGCGTGAGCGCGTTCTCGGCCAAAGGTTCGAGCGAGAGCGGCGGAAGCGGTATTTTCTCCATCGCCCGCGGCACGTCGATCATGAAATTGAAACGGTCTCCGAAGCGGACCTGCTCTATGCTCAGGTAATCGCGCACGAAGGCCAGGCCGTCGCCTATTGTCGACCGGCCTGACCTGCGTCCCGCGCCGGCGCGGAGGATTTTTCCCAGCCGCGATACGACAAGGGCTATCTCGTCGGCGCGTCCCAGCTTTGCCAGAGATTTTATCGAAGCCAGGGTGTTGTGGAGGAAGTGCGGGTTCATCTGCGCTGCGAGCGCCCTCAACTCCGCCTCCCGCAGCAATTCCTGTCGTTCGACCTCGCTTTTCATAAGCGCGGCCACCTCTGAGGTCATCGTATTGAAAGACCTCGCCAGGTCGCCGAGTTCATCGTCGCCGGACGGCTCGATCCGGATCGACAGGTCCCCGGCCTCGACGAGCCGCATCGAGCGGGCCATCCTGAGCACCGGTTCGGTGACCGACGAAGAAGCCCTGAGCGCCAGGACGGCTGCTAGAGCGACGGCTCCCGCGAGGCCCGCGAACGCGATGTTCCTCGCCGACCTGCCGAAGCCGTCATAAAAACCGGCCGGCACCTCCGCGTAGACCGTGAACTCCTGTTTCGCCCCGGAGACTGTGGCCCGCGAAACGGCTCCCCGGACGCTTTCAAGGGGAGTGCCCTCAAGGAAGCTTCCTTCAAGCGTGGCGTCCGACCTGTTGAACACTATCTTGCCCGACGGGAAGACGATCGAGGCGCCGCCGGGCAAACCGCTCG
>CAZKJA010000146.1:0-1064 GCA_964552925.1 uncultured Treponemataceae bacterium | reverse complement strand
TGGCGAACCCGAGCCTGGAGCCGTCGTCTCTCCGGACCTGGACGCCGACCGAAAAGGAGCCCGTTGTTCCATCGGAGAGCGAGGCGACGCGCGGCGATACGGTTGTCTCGTTCAAGGCGAGCTCGCGGAATATGCCCCAGGAACCGTAGGTGGAGAGGTCCCTGTCATCCGGCCTGGCTCCGGTCATGATAGCCCGGGCCCCGTCGGCTGAGAGGATAGAAGCCTCGGCCGGACCGTCCCAGCGCGGAAACTTCGCTATCATGCGCCTGTACGCCGAGGCGGTGACCGCCGCGTCGGCGCCGTCGGGACTCGCGAGAGCCGCCGCCACGACCGGATCCTGGGCGAGAGAGGCGAGGTCCCGGGCACACGAATCGGCTATCGCGGCTACGTTGGCGGCGAAGACCGCGGCCTGCGAGTCGAGCCTGGCTTCCGCCTCGTTCCTCAGCGCCGAACCCGCGAGCGATGTGTACAGAAGCGATACTGCCGCCGCCGGAGCGATGGCGGCCGCGAGGAACAAGGTGAATATCCGCCGGAAGTACCGTGGACGGCTCATCGGACCTAGCGCTCCCCGAGCAGGCTCTTGAGTTCCTGTATATCCTTGACCAGCCTCGAGCGGTCGAGGTTCTGGAAGCGCTTGGGGACCATTTCCTTGCTCGTGCACTCTATTACGGCGACGAGGTTCTGCAGTTCTATCTCGTGCGGGTAGGCCGGCGGCACGAAGTCCGCCATCGTATCCTCGAGGTCTTCCCTGGTGACGAATGACCTGTTGTCCATCGTCGCCTTGAGCTTGGCCCGGATGAGCACCGCCTCGAGGTCGGCGCCCGAGAATTCATGCTTGAAGCGCCTGAACAGTTCGGAAATCGGGAACTTGCGGATGGAAAGGTCGAGCTTGCGCACGAGCACCTCGAACAGGGCGCTCTTGTCGGCCTCGTTGTCCGGGTAGAACAAAGCGAGGTGCTCTTCGGCCCGGCCCTGGCGCTTCAGGTCGATTGGCAGGAGGTCGGGACGGCAGGTGATGAGGAACCAGATTATCTTCCCGCGGTATTCGGTGTTGCCCATGAAGC
>CAZKJA010000145.1:0-8890 GCA_964552925.1 uncultured Treponemataceae bacterium | reverse complement strand
TCGGGTTGAATCGTGAGCCGGGAACGCCGATACTCGTAACAGGGTACCAAGACGCATGATCGCGACAATAGGCCGCTCGGCGAGGCTCAGGGTGTCGTCACTCCTGTACGGCCTCGGATTCTTCTTCAATGTGCTCAAGGAAACGTTCCGGTTCTTCCGCAAGAGCCAGGTCGGGTACAAGGTTTTGATCATGCAGATACTCTTCACCGGCTACGAGGCTCTCGCGATAAACGCGATAATGGCCATAGCGATAGGCGCCGCGATCAACGTCATAGGTTCCAGCCTGTTGCCCCAATTCGGCCAGAGCCAGTTGATGTACTCCATACTTATTATAGTGATAACCCGTGAGCTCGGCCCCCTGCTCACCGCGTTCGTAATAACCGCCCGCTCGGGCACGGCTATCGCGACTGAGCTCGGTACGATGGTCGTCAACCATGAGATAGAAGCCTACATCTCCGTGGGCCTCAACCCGATATCCTACCTGGTAGTGCCGCGTTTCATCGGCGTCCTCGTGTCCCTGATCGTGCTCACGGTGTATTTCAACATCTTCGGACTCCTGGGCTCGTTCATCGTCGTGCAGATAATCAAGCCCATACCGATTTCCGAGTACCTTGGCGCGCTCCTCTCGACGCTGACCGTAGCGGACGTCCTGTCGGGACTGTCCAAAGCCTTCGTCTTCGGCATCATAGTCTCGGTGGTCGCCACCTACCAGGGCTTCTCGGTCAACCGGGCGAGCACCGAGATTCCGGTGGCCGGAATCAGGGCCGTCGGCCTCAGCTTCATCCTCATAATCGTGGCCGACGTCCTGGTCACTCTGATGCAATATGCCTGAGCATACTGACGACTCAATAGCGATAGAACTAAAGGACGTCACAGCGTCCTCCGGAGGGTACGAGATACTCTCCGGCGCGAGCGTCGCGTTCCCCGCCGGCGCCTGCAGCGTAGTGATGGGCGCGGCCGGTTCGGGGAAAAGCACCCTCCTCAAAGTGGCCGCCGGCCTCGTCGTCGCGGATTCGGGAGTGGCGCGCTTCCGCGGCGCCGACATGAGGCACTGGAACGGCAAGGACGAGATGGCGTTCCGCGCCGCTTCGGGCTTCGTGTTCCAGGACTCCGCGCTGTGGGCGAACACCAACATCCTCAACAACGTCGCGATGCCGCTCCGCGTGCACAAACCCTGGATGGGCGAGAGCGACATAGCGGAAGCCGTCAGGGTATTGCTCAAGAGGCTCGGTTACGACGAGGGCATGGCGTTGCGGCCAGCCGAGATGTCATCCGGGGAGCAGAAGCTCGCCTCCATAGCAAGGGCGCTCATCCACGATCCGGCCATCGTATTCATGGACGATCCCACGTCGAACCTGGACGAGGATGCGGCGGAACGGGTATTCAGCCTGATCGCGGAACTCAAGATGAAGCGACGTACGATAATCGTCGTAGCCAACAATTCCGAGCTCGCGTACCGCTTCGCCGACAGGCTCGGCGTAATAAAGAGCGGTTCAATGGCCGCATTCGGTACCTTTGACGAGACGGTAGGCAGCGCGGAGGAAGCGCTCCACGCGTCGCTCGCGAGACTAAGGGCGAAGGGAAGCCGGGCCAAGACCGGTTCGGAGATGATGCAACGGGGAGATATATGAAATTCAAGATCAAGTTCGCGGATCAGATCGTCGGATTGTTCATCCTGGTGGCTGTCGTCTTCTTCGCGGTGATAATCGTGCTTATCGGCGCCAACCAGCGTTGGTTCGCCAAGGACTACGGCTTCAAGACCTCCTTCCAATCCGCGACGGGCGTCGCTCCGGGCACGGCGATATTCATGAAAGGTTTCACCATCGGCAAGATCGACAAGCTGACGCTCAACGCCGAAAACGGGGTCGATGCCGAGTTCCATATCTATGATACCTATTACGACAAGGTCCGCGAGTTTTCCATCCTCGAGCTGACAGTCTCTCCGATCGGTCTCGGCTCGCAGCTGCTGTTCCATCCAGGCATGAGCGACAAACGGCTCGACGAAGGCGGCTTCATCCCGACGGCGGATTCGATCGACGGGCAAGCTCTCATCGAGCAGGAACTCGTCGAAATACCGCCAAAGGACGATACGATCACGAGGCTCCTGGCCAACGTCAACCCGCTCCTTGAAAACACCAACAAGACCATCGTCACGGTGAACAGGACCCTGACCGAAGTCAACCGCGCGCTCGCGGGGCAGAGCACCGGGCCCCTCGGGGATATAGTCACCGATGCGAGCACGGCGGCGGCGGCGCTGCCGGGAACGATGCAAAACGTCGACGCAATAGTCGCCGACGTCCAGGTCCGGGTCGGCGGGCTGCTCGACCAGGTTTCCTCGCTCCTCGCCGAGTTCGAGGCGAT
Organism: uncultured Treponemataceae bacterium; assembly: GCA_964552925.1. Classification (GTDB taxonomy): domain Bacteria; phylum Spirochaetota; class Spirochaetia; order Treponematales; family UBA12059; genus SZUA-370. The sequence continues at coordinate 6,529 of CAZKJA010000145.1, read as the reverse complement.
CAGCGGCAACCTCGTCGCTACTACCGAGTCGATCCGCGACCCGACTGGGCTCGTGCCCAAGCTTCTCGATCCTTCCGGATCGATCAAGACCTTCCTTGCCGACGACAACGCGCTGTACAAGAAGGTGATGAGCATCGTCGGAGAGATAGAAAAAAGCGTGAGGAGCCTGCAGGGGATAGTGAGCGGGCTGAACAGCGAGATGCCGAAGGTCGCGGCGGTACTCAACGAGACGCGGACGGCGATACAGCAGGCCCAGGACGTACTCGAAGGCGTCAAGAACAACCCGCTTATCCGCGGCGGCGTGAGCGAGCGGGTCGAGCAGGAGTCATTGTATCGCGCGATGCGGGAAGGGAGCTTCGAATGAGTCGTATGCACCGTTTGTCCGCCCTCTGGCGTTCCCCGCTCCGCTTTTGCTTGGTCGCCTGCGCCGTATTCGCGCTTTCCGCGTGCTCCTCCGCGCCCAAGCGCGCCATCGAAATGGTCGCGGTCAAGAACGAAGCGGCTGATTTTTCCAAGCTCGGCGATGGCTTCCTGTCGGCCGGCCAGTATGCCTCCGCCTTGCAGTACTACGGCGAGGCTCTCGATGCCAACCTGTCGGTGGACAATGTAGAGGGTGTAGTAATGTCCAGGGGCTCGCTCGGACGCGTCTACCTGGCGATGGGCAATGACGATGACGCCGCCCGGGGGTTCGGCGACGCGCTCGAGGATGCCCGGGGTTTCGGCCGGCCCAGCCTCGTGGCGCTATGCCTGTCCAACCTCGGCGAGCTACGATACGCTATTGGTGACGCGGCCGCCGCGGACGAGTTGTTCGCGGAAGCCGAGCCTCTCGCCGCGTCCGATGAAGCGATCGCGGCCGTCGTCGCGCACAACCGTGGCGTGGCCGCGATGGCTCGCGGCGATCTTGACGCGGCGCAAGCCTATATACTGAAGTCAGCCTCGGCTAACGAAAAGGCGCGGCGCTGGGTCGAGCTCGCCTCGAACCGGTACGCCTTGGCTTCGATAGCGAACGCCCGCGGAGACGCGCCGGCCGCCTTGGCGCTCGCGCGAAAGGCGCTGGAGTCGGACAAGGCGGCGGAGAACTCCCCGGGCATCGCCGCAGACCTTGAAGCCTTGGCCAAGCTGGAACGCAAGTCGGGGGGGGACGCTGCCGCCTTCGACCTCTACCGGCGGGCATTCGGCGTCTGGTTGTCGTTGAACCGGGCTGCCGAGGCGGAACGTTGCCTGGTCGCCCTCGGCGAACTTGCCGTGAAACTGGGCAAAGAGGGATACGCCGCCCGCTATTCGGTGCTTCTGGAGCGGATCAGGGGCAAGTAGTCTTCACGCGGGTATTGCGGTAACCATAGCCCTAGGACATCCTTTCATGTTATCCTCAGGCATACGGAAATACCAAGGACCAACGATGTCCAGGACGATTGTGTTCGTAAACCAGAAGGGCGGCGTCGGCAAGACAACGTCTGTCATCAACCTCGGAGCCTACCTCGCGCTTGCGGGCAAGCGCACCCTTCTTATCGATTTCGATCCCCAGGCCAACCTGAGCTCGGGCGTCGGCGGCGACAAGAAGGCCAAAGGCGCGTACGAGGTGATATCGGGAAACTGCTCGATGCGGGATGTAATCCAGAAAACCGCCGTCGAGGGCTTGTTCCTCGCGCCGTCGTCGATAGATTTGTCGGGAGCCACCGTCGAGCTGGTCGACAAGGAAGACCGCGACAATTACCTGAGGAACGCGCTGGCAACCGTCAAGAACGAGTACGATTTCATTCTTATCGATTGCCCGCCGTCGCTCGGCGTCCTCACGCTCAACGGGCTGTCCGCCGCCGACGAGGTCTTGATACCCCTGCAATGCGAGTACTTCGCCCTCGAGGGCCTGTCCCTGATCCTGCAGACTATACAACTTGTTCAGAAGAACATGAACAGGAACCTCAAGATAGCCGGCATACTTTTCACTATGTACGACTCCCGCACCAGGCTCGCGCAGGACGTGGTCCAGCAGGTAAGCGGATACTTCGGCGACAAGGTGTTCTCGACGATAATACCGCGCAACGTGAGGTTGTCCGAGGCTCCGTCGCATGGCGTGCCCGTCTGCTTGTACGACGCGACCTGCATAGGCGCCAGGAGCTACGAGAAGCTGGCGCATGAGGTGCTCGACCGTGGCTAAGTTCGGACTGGGCAGGGGCCTCGGCGCCTTGATCCCGGACATGGACGGGAACAAGAGCAATACGGATGCCGACCACTCTGTCCTTGGCGCATCCGCTCCCGCCGCGCCCGCCTCCGACGGCGGCATCCTTTCGATCCCGGTTTCCCGCATGTCGCCGAACGTTGACCAACCCCGCAAGCGCTTCGACGACGGATCGATAGCCGAACTTGCCGCGTCGATCAGGAGACACGGCATCATCCAGCCCTTGGTCGTCGAGGCTGACGGCCACGGCGCGTACAGGATCATAGCGGGCGAGCGCCGATGGCGCGCGGCGGCCGTTGCCGGGCTGGCCGAGGTGCCGGCTATCGTCAAGGAATACGGCCGCGAGAAAAGGCTCGAGGTAGCTCTGGTCGAGAACGTCCAACGCGAGGACCTGAACCCGATAGACGAGGCCGAGGCGTATCGACAACTGATGGAGGCTACCGGCCTTACGCAGGATCAGGTCGCCGAACGCGTCGGCAAGAGCCGCCCGACGGTCGCCAACGCGCTCCGCCTGCTCGGCTTGCCGCCCGACGCGATGGAGGCCTTGCGCGCGGGCGCCATAAGCGCCGGTCACGCGCGGGCGTTGCTCGCGGTCGTAAACCCGGCGGATATGCGCGCGTTGCTCGCGAGGACGGTCGAGGAAGGCATCTCGGTCCGCGAGGCAGAGGCCCTCGCGGGTGCGTTCAACAAAGGCGGCAGGACAGCGGACTCCAAGTCAGTCCGCCCGAAGCCGGCGGGGCAAGAAGGCCGGCAACGGCTTGACCCCGACCTGGCGTCGATAGAGCAGAACCTGATAGGTACCCTGGGCACCAAGGTGAGCATCAAGGGAGACTCATCGCGCGGTTCGATAATGATCGAATACTTCTCGATGGACGACCTTGACCGGGTGTACGGCATCATCACCGGGAATTTGATTTGAACTTCCCGGCGAGACTTGCGGCGGCTATCTTGGGCGCCGTGTTGTGCGCGACGCAATCCTGGGCCGGACCGAAGGCGGACGAGAGACCATCCCAGGAGGCGGCGGAATACCTGTACGGCATGCCTGAGGGTTTGACCGCGGAAGATCTAAGGAAATTGATCGACAACCCCAAGCTTATAGGAATGAAATATCATGTTTTCAACGATGCCGCTACCGGGGAGCGTCGCGTTGGCGGGTACGCCGAAGTGATAGCGGTGTATGACGCGCCGATACAGCACCTGGTCGATGCCACAATCGACTTCGAGGGTTATCCGCGTTTCATGCCGCGCATACTGGAGGCCAGGCTCGACAGCTGCGACGGTACGACGTACCACTTGTGGTACAATTCCGGCATCAAGTTGCTCGGCGTCGAGATTTCCTTCAAGCTCAGATCCGAATCCATAATCGACAGGCTGGAGGGCGGGGCCGTCGCCGTTCGTTCCAGGATGCTGGAGAGTCTCGACGGGGGATTGTACGAGCATTACAACTCCTTCTATATGGAACCCTTGGTGCTCAACGGCAGGTCTATGACATTCGTACGATATTTCAACCGTCCGGGCATACGGAAGCCTTCTCTGGGTACCCTGCAGATCGTACGGCTGTTTTCTCCCTCCGAAGTCAAGGCGCAGGTGTCGTCGATAGGCAGGGAAGCCATCCAGCGTATACAGGGCAGGTAGTCCGACCATGGAACATTTCGACGTTGCAATAGTAGGCACGGGGCCAGCCGGACTCGGCGCGGCCTTCTCTCTCCTGGATGCCAGACCCGGCCTCAGGATAGCCCTGATCGACCGCAACGAATATTCCTCGGGAGGCCTTCGCAACGACTGCAAGATGAACTTCACCTGGCCAGTCGGCTTTCCCGAGGACGATTGGGACAGCGCTTCTGCCGGACGTTACCTCGAGCGCGTCGAAGGCTTCCTCAAACCTGCGATACTCGAGCGGAACGGTGTCGCGACCTATGCCCACCGCGCGGAACGGCTCGGCGCGCGATTGCTGGAAATACGGCAGGCTCACCTGGGCACCGACGGCGGGCTGAGGCTTATCAAGCAACTCGTCGCGGACCTGACGGCCCTCGGGGCTGCCCCGTCGCTCGGCGAAAAGGTCTTGTCGGTCGACGCGGCGCGCGGTGTAATGACGACCGACAGCCGCGTACTCTCCTTCGGAAGCGCCTTGATAGCGCCCGGCCGCGCCGGCTTTTCGTTCCTGCAGGACGTAATGCGCGCCAACGGCGTCCCGTTCGTCGACAATGTCGTCGATGTGGGGGTCCGGATCGAGCTCCGAGAGGAGCGCTACCCGATAGTCAAGGACTATTACGACCCCAAGTTCATGTTTCCCAAGAAAGTGCGGACCTTCTGCACCAACTCACGGGCCGCCCACGTCGTCCAGGAGAAATACGAGGACGAAGCGGGCATCTGGTACAGCGTCAACGGCCACGCCTGGTCGTCGGACAGGCCGGCGAACGGCCTGGCGAATTTCGCGATGCTCAAGACAATCGCGCTCACCGAACCGCTGGCGAGCGGGCAGGCGTACGCGCGGGCGCTGGGCGCGCAGGCGATGCTGCTTGGCGGCGGACATCCCATAATGCAGCGAATCGGCGACTTCCGGCTGGGTCGCCGGTCGACCCGGGAAGCCTTCACCGGCGACCTGTACGACTTCGCCCCCACTTTGTCGTCGGCGACGCCCGGCGACATAGGCCTCGCGGTGCCCGCCAAGGTGATGAGGGCGCTGTGGAACGCGATGAAGTCGCTCGATACTATAGTTCCCGGGTTGTTGCATCCGAGCACGATCCTGTACTACCCGGAGATCAAGACGTACGCGAACAAACCGGTCTTCGAGGATCCCGCAACCTTCCGTGCCGTACCCAGGCTCTACCTCGCGGGTGACGGCGCCGGTACCAGCAGGGGAATTACGTCGGCGTGGGCCTCCGGGATGCGCGCCGCCGACGGTATCCTTGAGGAACTCGACTGTAGTTCGTAACCAGCACCGGTTTCCATCGTCAGCCCGCTCGAAATTCCGGGCTCCGAAGCTATGTCGGCCGTAGCGTATATGTTTTAGCGCAGTCCCTGAGGCGATCTGAAAATTCAACGGAAAATGGATCGCGGCTCACAAAGGTAAAAATGCTCTGACGCCGTCCGGCCAGGGAAGGCGGAACCTCTTTCTCGGAATACTCCCCGTTTATTATTTCATAATACCGCTGGCCCATGGAAAACCGGAGGATGCCCTTTGCCCTGAGAATCGAATCTCCTGGCAGCGAAGCGATGAATTCATGCCATGCGCCCCTGTCGATGACGCTTTCCAGCTTCAAGCCGCAGCTGTAAAATTCCGCGGGTCTCTTCCCGTCAAACACAGGTGAAGTTTTAGTCGTCGAAGCGCTTGGAACGTTCGTGTCGCTATTGAACACAAGGTCTGGAGAAAAGTTCCCGTATAACGCATGGTAAACGGGTGCGCTGCTGTTGTGCCGAGCGATCAGCTTCAAGGTTCTGCCGACAAGTTCGTCATCGGCAGAGTCTATCTTGTTCAGGATGATGGTATCGGCACACTCTACCTGGATGCCCGCGGCTTCCAGGGTCTGCTCTACCTTGAAGAAATTCCCGGCATCAACCACGCATATGTTCTTCTGCATGCGTATCAGCGTATCCAAACCATCAAGGCGCATCATGCCGTAGAGGTCGTCCACCCTTGCGATCCCGGTAGCCTCGATAAGGAGCAAGTCGGGTCGTACATCAAGCGCCAGTTTCTTGAGTTCCGCTATGAAGTCCGTTCGCATGCACGAACAGAAAATACTGCCTTTGTTCAATTCTATTTTTACATAGTCGCCAGGCGGAACCAGCGCGCCATCGATGCCGATCGAGGCAAACTCGTTTATCATTACCGCGAGGCGCGCGACACGGCCCGAGAAAAAGCCAATGAGGCGGTTAATGACGGTCGTCTTTCCCGCGCCAAGAAAGCCGGTAACGAGTATGACCGGAATCATGAAAGCAGCTTGATCCATTCCTTGATCACATCCTTGTCGACGGCCTTGCCAAAACTGCGCAACTCTTTTTTTACCGATATCACCGCGGGCAGGCGCTTGACCCCGTGTTCCGATATTTCGGACTCGTCGGTGATGCGTTCCACGAAGATGTCGGTTCCCAGTTCCCGTTGGGCTCTGTTGATGTTCTCGAAGAGCAGTTCGGCTTCTGGCGAGCCATTGTCCAAGATTATGAGCTTGCTGTCGTTTTTCTTAATCCGCGCCCGCTCTATCATGCGCCGGTATATTGCCGCTATCAGGTCCTGTCGTTTAGGTATCTGGCTTATGAACGTTACCTTGCCATCGATACAGATGGTAGGCACTTTTTCGAACCGCCATATTCCGACAGGTCCAAGTCTGAAGACAGGGCTGTTCCGGTGCCTAT
>CAZKJA010000144.1:0-8960 GCA_964552925.1 uncultured Treponemataceae bacterium | reverse complement strand
ACACCGCCCTCCCACCGCCCCGGCCCCGGCCATCAGGACCCCGAGTCCGCGCGCCGAGTTCGGCAACATCGACGACGGGTACTGGTCGTTCTCGGTTGCCGCCATAGACCGCGTCGGAAACGTCGGCGCGGCAACCAGGATGATTGTGCGCGCCGACAAGTTCCAACCCTACACCACGGTCGCCGATGTTACCTCGAGGCGCGACGACCTGGGTTCCCTCGGGCTGACGATCGTGGGCAGGGGATTCCTTGACGACGGCGTCATCACCCGGGTGGCGATAGACGGCGACGGCAGGGAACCTTGGGACCGGCTCTTCGAATTGTCATCGCGCAACTTCACGATTCTTTCCGACCGCCTTATCTCCGTCCCCGAAGTGGTCGACCTGTCGGCCGGATCGTACCGTATCGGCCTCTACCATCCGGTGCGCGGCTGGTATGTGACAGGCCCGAGCCTGTCCGTGGATTATTCGGGCACAATCAAATTCGGCGACATGGGCGCCCCCTGGAAGCCCTCGTGGTCGTTCGAGCCCGAGGCTCCAAGCCTTATAAGCATAATGAACCTGTTCCTGCTGGCAGCCTTGCTCATACCGGCCCTTGGCACGATCCTGACGCTCAGGCAGGTAGTCATCGTGGCCGGCGAGATCAAGACAACCCGTCTGGAAGCGATTGCCCTTGTGGAGGGAAAGCCAATGCCCGCACTGGAAAAAGAGCGCGCCGCCAAGAAAGCGATCGGGGCCTTGTCCGGCTTGACGGCGAAATTCGCGCTGACGATAAGCCTGCTCGTCATATTCATAGTGCTGCTTGTGTCGATACCGCTCGGCCTCAGCATGCTGGGTACCCAGAGCGAAATCCTGGCCCGAGGCCTCGAACAACGCGCCCGCGTCCTATTGGAGAGCGCGGTCCAAGGCGGCAAATCGTACCTGCCGGCGAAGAACATACTTGAACTGTCGCTTATACCCAACCAGGCGAGCGCCGTCGAGGAAGCCCGCTACATGACGGTCACCGGGTTCGGTTCTTCTGGCGCGACAGACCCCGACATAGTGTGGGCGAGCAACGATCCCGACATAAAGGCCAAGATCGACGGCGCGGCGCTCGTACCGGGTGTATCGACGCTCAGGGATAGCCTGTCAACTCGTATCCCGACGATAGCGGCTGAACTCGACGCGAAAGCCCAGGCCGAAGTCGGCGCGATTGCCGAGGCCATCCAGCAGCTGCAGGACGAAGGACGCGTGCTTGCCGCCCGGCTGGACGCGGAGAGCCAAGCCAGGCTCAGCCAGATAGCCGGCAGCGCGCGCGACCTGGAAAAAACCCTGAACGAGCGCCTGGCAGCCATCGCCAATTCCTCGGTCGCGTCGGAGCCCATATTCGACCCGAGCTCGCTCGGTACGATCCTCGGGGGCGAAGCGGCGGAATTCGTATTCTACAAACCGATCATGTTCCGGCAGGGACGCGAATCCGTCTACTACCGAGGCATGATCAGGCTGTCAGTATCGACCGAGACGATAGTCAAACAGGTAGGACTGGCGCGAAGTACGCTGATCCGAAGCGTCGGCATAGTCGCGGCGATCGCCTTGGCGATAGGAATCGCGGGCTCCTTCGCGCTATCCAGCTTCATCATCCAGCCGCTGATGAAGATAATCGCCGGCATCAAGCATATCAGGGACGAGCCGGACAAGCGCAAGCTCGCGGATTTCACCATTCCGATCAAGTCGCGCGACGAATTGTCTACGCTTGCAGGCACTATAAACGAGATGACCGCGGGGCTCGTGCACGCCGCCATCGAAGCTGAATTCCTGACGGTCGGCAAGGGCGTCCAGAAAATGTTTATCCCGCTCATAACGAATGTCACAGGGGAAAAACTGACCACGGGGTACGAAGACTCGCCATCACAAACCTTTTACGGCTATTACGAAGGCGCCAAGGACGTATCCGGCGACTACTTCGACTACCGGGCGCTCGACGACCAATATTACGCCTTCATCAAGTGCGACGTCTCCGGCAAAGGCGTACCAGCGGCCCTCATAATGGTCGGCGTCGCCACTATCTTCATCACCTATTTCCAGGGCTGGAGTTTCAAGAAGGACGGCATACACCTCGACGCCTTGACGGCGAAGATAAGCGACTTCCTGGAAAAACGCGGCTTCAAGGGTTTGTTCGCGGCCTTCATCATGGGCGTATACGACTCCAAGACCGGAGACACCCACGTCTGTCACGCCGGAGACAACATAGTCAGGGTGTACAGGCCAGCCTTGGGGGCAGTCGATAAAATAACGCTTCCCGGGGCCCCGGCCGCCGGAGCGATATCGGCTGACCAATTCGACCTGTCGCAGGTCTACAAGCAGGCCAAGATCCATCTCGATCCGGGCGATATCCTCCTTTTGTACACGGACGGCTTCGAGGAGTCGACCCGAGCGCGGAGGGGAAGGGACTTCAGGCAGCTGCACGAGAAGTCGACCAAAAGGGACAACGAAGGCAGGGAGATAGAACACGACGAGCCTTTGGTGGAACATATGGAAGAGGACAGGCTCAAGGAAGCCACCGAGGCGATAATGGCAAGGCAAACGTTCACACTCGTCAAGGAGGACGATCCCCTCGGTCCGGACATGAAGTACACCTTCGACTTCAGCAAGCTCGACGCGAGTCCGGAGGACCTTGTAATAGGACTGGCGGCGGTGGAAAAAGTCTTCAGGCTCGTACCCGATACGCAGGCGACCGAGAAGGACCGCGTGATCGTCGACGCGAAAATCGACTCGGTACTATCCAAGTGCTGGGACGGCTACGGCCGCTTCTGCAAGGACAGGCGGCCGAACACCGATCCGAAGCACACCGAATACCTGTTCTACGGTCAAATGAAGGAAGACGCCCAGTACGACGACCTGACAATGATGATAATCAAAAGGAAATAACCGGGGCTGGTATCGGCCCCGGCGGGCTTACGATAGCAACTTTGCGCGGGCCATCACGTACTCAAGCGAATCGCTGGCGAGGGTGTAGCGTACCCACGGGGTTCCCGCCAGGCCGTCCTGGCGCATGGCTTCGCGTTCAAGGTAAGGCCGGGCTGAACCCGTTTTCGTCCAGTACACGAGTGATATTGAACTGCCCTCGATCTCGATCGCCGTATAGCCGTGCCTGCTGGTGGCACACCCGGAGTTGAACATGCACGGGACGAGCAGTTCCTCGCGTTCGTACAGGCTCCTCGACACCTTGTTCTTGCGCTCCTTCCTTGAAAGCCGTTTGAACTCGGCAGAAAATACGGCGATCAGGGCGGCGGTACTCTCCCTGACCTCCCCATCCTCCGAGGCGTAACGCCTGAGCAGCGTCTCGATATTCCAGCGCAGCGTATCGTATTTTGAAAAGGATTCAAAAATCGGCCTGTGGGTATGGCCGACTATCGATATGATACCCAGCTCCTTGCTCGCCCGGTAGATGCGCCTTTCAGCCTTGAACCTGCGCTTCGAGGTCATCGGAATATCCATATTCTTGAGCTTCAACGGATCCGCTATATACCGGACAAGAAAATCTGACAGGTAATTGTATTTCATGAAAAACTTGCTCGATTGATGGCCGTGGAACGCAAGGATGGAGCCGTCCGGGCGGTCCAGGCGGAACGCGTGCTCGAGCTTGAACTCGTGGTCGTCGCGGAGCAGCAAGGCGAGATCGTGGTTGCCAACGATCTTGACCAGCCTGTCTTGCCGGGCAAACGCCCCGAAAAGGCCATACAAGTCATCGTATGCATGGCGTACGACCGGGGGTTTGAACTTGTGGAGCTCCTCGATATCGCCGTTAAGCACCAGCTTCCAGCCTCCAGGCAGATAATGCCCTGCCAACGAGTCGACGACCAAACCAGCATTGAGCCTGAAATCATCACGCGCGCCGCGATCCCCCATGTGCAGATCGCTTAAAAAGACTATACGCGAATCCCGCTCCAGGCTCTCCCGCCTTGAATGCTCGTGCAGGGTCCGCAGAGTTGTCATGAATTCAAGCATCTTCATACTACGGCCACCTTTGTATGCCCCGCATAATATGCCCGCAATGTTATAAAACGGTTAAATGTCGATGAAACGGACGTTTTTCCAGGACTTGCCCGAGCCGCAAGATCGCGCCATAGTTGTACTCATGGGAGAGATGCTCATAGGCACCAGCGGGTATTCCTACGATGACTGGCGGGGGATTTTTTTCCCCGACAGCCTGCCGAAAGAAGATTTCCTGCGCTACTACTCATTGTTCTTCCCGTTCGTGGAACTCAACTTCACCTATTACGCAATGCCCAAGGCGTCGAGCCTTGCCGCCATGGTGGCAAGGACGCCTTCGGGTTTCGGTTTCAGCGTAAAGGCGCACCGCGGTTTGACGCACGAACCCGGCCCGGCCTGGCAAGACGACGCGGCTGAGTTCGCGAAAGCGCTCGGGCCGATGGCCGAGGCGGACCGGCTCCATTCGGTGCTTGTACAGTTGCCTTACAGCTTCCACCACACGCCGGATAATCGGAGCTACCTCGCCAGGCTGCTGTCAGCCCTGGCACCCCTCCCGCTTGCCGTCGAATTCCGCAACGACGAATGGCAGACGGAACGCGTGTACGACGAACTGGAAAGGCGAGGAGTCGGGGTCGTGATGGTCGACAGGCCGGAATTGCCGGGTCTGCCGCCGGTGGGGGACCGCGTCACAGGGAACCTGGCCTACGCGCGATTCCACGGACGCAACGCCGAAGCCTGGTGGTCGGGTGACGCGACATCACGGTACGACTACCTGTACAGCACGGAGGAGTTGACGGCCGCCGTGCCGCGATTGCGCAGGATGGCCAAGGCCGAGCGCGTACTCATAGCCTTCAACAACCACGCGAGGGGCAACGCCGTCCGGAACGCCCGCGAGCTCAAGGCCATCATCTCCCCGACATGAACGCGCCCCGGATCTTGCTCGCCGGAGACCCGTCCGGCCCGAAATCCTTTGGTACCAGCTTGACGTACCCTTCCTCGTCGAGCGTCATCACGAGGGCGTTCTGCCACTTGCCCTGGTTCCTCGACAGCTGCTCCACGCACAAACGGACAGACTCGGCGTCCGACCTCGAGCGGATTATGAACTCGATGTAACCCTGCGAGTACGATACGACCGATACCCAGCCCAGGCGCATGACTACGTCGACTACGTTGCCGCAGCCCGGAGCCATATCCTGGTGCATCTCGATCCACTCATCGTGGAAACCAGGCACTATCTCCACGGTACCGTCGGGCAGGAGCCATGCAGCGCCGGCCACCCATTGGAAGCGGCCATCCCCGCTCATGAGCCGCCCCCATATCCCCAACGGGCATAGAAATCAGCAAAATGGGGTGGAAGCGCCGCAGCCACCTCGACCGGCATCGCCAGGGGAAGACGCAACCTCGCCGCGTACAGCATAAGCCGCTTGATGCCGAATTCCTTGGCAAGCACCTTGTTGAGCTTGAAATCACCGTGCCTGTCGTCGCCTGCGATCGGGTGGCCGGCCTTGGCGAAGTGCTGGCGGATCTGGTGCATCCTGCCCGACCCCAGCTCCGCCTCGACGAGCGACAGCCGTCCGTCCGAGTATACTGTCCGGTACCTGGTCTCGGCGCTCTTGTCCGCGCCCCTGACCTGTACATCGCCGCTGTATACGCCGGAAGCGGGTTCTGGCTTGCCAGCGACGACGGCCCGGTACGCCTTGAGCGCCCCGTTCCCGCCCATCAGCGCCGACATCGTTGACGCCGCCTGGGACGAGCGCGCCACCACGAGGCAACCCGAGGTTTCCCTGTCCAGCCTATGCACCAGAAATGGCCTGAAACCGTAATCCCTCTCCACCGCGTCTATGACGCAGATGCGGACGCCCTCGCCCGGCTGAACCGCCAGCCCTGACGGCTTGTCTATGATGAGGATGTCGTCGTCGGAGTACAAGGCAGGAATCATGGCGCCAAAGCATACGCAGATTGGCGCCGGGACGCAAGCTCCGTCCGTACCACCCGCCCGTTTCCTGACTTAGTGGCGTTCCTGAGACACCACGATGCCGCCGGCGGCCGGGGCCAGCAAGGCCTTGCGTGGCTTGCGCCGTTTATCGCGCAGGACAAGGGCTCCCACGACCGCCGATACGCCGCAGGCTCCCATTATCGCCGCGAAAGCGAAGGGGGAATTCGATAAACCCTCCGGGAACCGTACGTTCATGCCGAACACGCTTACGACGAAGGTCGGTATCATAAGCACTATGGAGATGATTGTCAGGCGCTTCATCACCATGTTCAGGTTGTTCGAGATGACGGAAGCGAAGGCGTCCATCATGCCTGACAGGATGTCGCTGTGGATGTTGCACATTTCGATTGCCTGGCGGAAATCGGTAGCCACATCCTCGAGGAGCTCCGACTCGTCCTCCTTGAACTTGACTATGCTGCCCTTGTTCAATTTCTCGAGCACGAGCTCGTCGGAGCGGAGCGACGTGGTGAAGAACACCAGCGATTTCTCGATCGCCAGCAATTGCACAAGCTCGTTGTTCTTGACCGACCTCTGCAATTCGAGTTCGATCGCCGTCGTCCTGTGGTTGAGGTCCTTCAGGTAACGCAGGTAAAAAATCGCGGCGCGCCCCATAAGCTTGAGCACGAAGGCGCTTTTGTTAGTCAGCGAAAAGTCCCGGATCTTGCCGCTGGCGAGGTCCTGCAAGACTTCGCAATCGGTTGCGCATACCGTCACTATACGATCCTTGAACAGGATTATCCCGACCGGCACCGTAAAATACATCACCTCGTAGCGCGCGTCATGCATAGGAAGGCGCAGGATGAGCATCGTGTAGTCGTCTTCTTTTTCGATCCTCGAACGTTCATCGACGTCGAGCATGTCCTGCAGGTGCTCCTGGAGGACTCCATACTCTTTCTCGAGGGTGTCGAGGTCAGCGCGCGTTGCATCGCGGACGTCTATCCAGACGTCGCGTCCCGGCGCGTCGACGGCTACCAAGGCAGGACCGTCTTTCTTCCAATACTTGATCATGATGGTACCCTTCCGCCCCCAGGGCGGTCGTACCATCGATCCATCAGGCCGGTAACCGGTCCTTGATCAAGGGCGACGAGCCGCGCGCGGGGGCAAACGTAGGAATGGTGGAAGCTCTTGCCTGGAACTACTGTCCGGGTCCGGCATGGACGTCCTCCCCTGAAACGCGTTGGATGGTATCCCGTACGGGATACTCGTATCCCCGGTGGGGATACGGCGTTCGTCGCCGACCGCACCTGAAATATAAACCCGTTGGACGTCGATGGGCAAGGTGCGGGGAAAGGTTTTACTTGCAGGCTTGCCGCAGGCTCAGTATCATTTAATAGGTAGAGGAGGCCGCCGTGGACGCCCTCCGCGATCCGTCGTGCCTGCGAGACCTTTTCATATCCTCGCCGCTTGAGCGATTCCGCCATGGACAATGGTCTGTCGTGGCGATCGCGTCAAAACCGAGCAAGGAACACAATCACGGACGCTACCGGTACAGGCTTTTTTTCTTCGAAGGCCCGGCATCCAGGCCGGTGGTGGCAGTGAACATGGAATCTGACATCCTCGGGACGTGGAGGCTCACGAAAACCACGTCGAGCGGGTCGACGATCGTGACCTCGTTCGACGACCCTCCTGATTACGAAGCCTTCAAAGCCATCGCCTTGGTCGCGGCAGACTCGGAAGCCGACGGCAAGAGCGAACGCCCAGGCGCAAGCAAACGGGCTAGACCTCCCCAGCGCACATACCCATAAGCGCAAGAAGCGCGATATACTGTACCCAATGATCTACCCGATACGATACGCGGCACTCGCCGCTGTACTGTTTTCAGTTTTTTCCGGCGCCGTAGCCTTCGGGAACGAGCGATACTCTGATTGGGGGTTCTCGATCGACCTGCCAGAGGGCTTCGAGCTCGAGCAGGGCGACGGCGAGACCCGTTTCTCGTTCGGATCGCCCGACGGCGCCGTCAAGGTCGATATCGCCGTCTATCCCCGGGAGAAGTTCAAGACGGCGAAGGCTGGCGCCGACGATACTGTCCTCAGGCTATCCGGACGCGGTTCGTTTTCGAGCTTCCAGTACGAAGGTCGCGATGCCGCGATCGGGGAACTGAACCTGGGCTCGGGAGCGTCCGCGCTGCGGGGGATAGGGTTCTTTGTGAACGACGCGGAACCGCCAGCGGGCGCCGACGGCGTTCCCGCGGGATCCGGCGTCTACGACCTGGTCGTGCTCGCTTACACCCAAGCCGCGGTCTATGAAGACTACAAGGATTTTGTCGAGTCCTCCATCGACGGCTTTTCAGCGCTGTACTCGCGTCGCGCCGTTCCAGGTCCGATGGGAGCCAAGAGCAGGGCCGCTCTAGGAGCGGCGCGGCCTACGGAGGCGGCCCTCCGCTTCGGCGAGGCGACGATCAAGTCAGGATGGAACCCCCGCGAAGCCGCCGTGTCCCAGGCCGTAGTCGAGCGGGAATACAGGGTGCTTTCCGCCTACGCCGACGAACCCGAGTTGATCCAGGCTGCCATCCAGCGCTTCTACCGGATGATTTTCCGCGACGCGACCCCGGCCCTGGACGCTCTGGCGCTCGAAATGTCGGCCGCCTGGGAAACCGGCGCCTGGGCCGGGAAGCGGCCTTCTTCCACGATACCGACCCTCCCTGCTGGAAGCCCCGGAGAACCACGCTTCGGCGCCACCGCAGATCCGCGAGCCTATGCCGGAGCCTTGCTGTCCTGGGTGCAGGGTTTCAAGTACGAGCGCGATCCCAAAGGCTCGGACGTTGTCAATCCTATATCGTCGGCCTTCCAAGGCAGGGGCGATTGCGACTCGAGGGCGCTCGTCATGTCGATACTGCTCCGGAGGGAAAACATCGACTCGATACTCATGATATCGCTGGTACACGAGCACGCGCTTGCGGCGGTCGCGGCGCCTGGCCCCGGCGCGCGTTTTCCTTTCGGCGACACTATGTATCTGGTGGCGGAAACGACGGCAAAGGTGGATATAGGAAGGATC
>CAZKJA010000143.1:0-9002 GCA_964552925.1 uncultured Treponemataceae bacterium | reverse complement strand
CTATCGGGAACTGCAGGAGTTGGGAGAATTCGACAGGAAGACTTCGCTACGACAATGTCTTCACGTATCACAACGGCGCTGAATAATACTACTCCGCCAGGGGCTTTCGCGGCCGACTCAAGGTTTAGCGCCTTGAAGTGAAGTTGAGGGAGGGAATATGGTCAAGTTAAAGCTTCAGATGCAATTATCGATAGACGGCTTTGTCGCAAGCCCGGACGGTCAAATGGATTGGGCTGTCTGGGATTGGGATCGGGAGCTCAAGGACTATGTCGAGGGAATTACCAGCGATGTGGATTGTATTGTCCTCGGAAGAAAGCTTGCACAGGGATTCATACCTTATTGGGCCTCGCATCCGAACGAAGAAGGTGCGGATTTTATGAACGCCGCCAGGAAGGTGGTCTTTTCGAAATCGTTGAAAGAATCCGAATGGGAAAACACCTCGATCGCGAAGGGAAATCTCATCCATGAAATCGAAACCCTGAAGAACGAGAACGGGAAAGACCTGATAGCCTATGGCGGAGCGGAGTTCGTGACCTCGCTCATCGAAAACGACCTCATCGATGAATATCACTTATTCATAAATCCTTCGATCATCGGAAAAGGACTTGGAATATTCGGCATCGCCAATAAAAAATCGCTCCAAGCCAAGTCCGCGAGGCTATTTGATTGCGGGATCGTCCTTGTTCAATACCAGAAAAAAGCAGAGTAAAATGGACCAAATCGATGAGTACTCGAGCCAGCTCGATCCGGACCTTAAAATGGTATGCAAGAAATTAAGGCAGGAAATCGACAAGCGAATTACGAATGGCCAATCCAAGCTCTATCATGGAGCGCCGGTTTGGTTCATCGACGAAAACCCGATCGTCGGGTATTCCCTGAAGAAAGGCGCTATCGCGCTCCTGTTTTGGAGCGGTCAATCGTTCAAGGAAAGCGGCCTGACCCCGTTGGGGAAGCATAAGGCGGCTGAGATCGGCTTTAGCGACAGCGGACAAATCGACGAGGACAAATTGTCGAAGTGGCTTTCCGAATCGCAACAGACGATATGGGACTACAAAAACATGATCAAGAACCAGGGAAGCCTCGAGCTGCTTTAATCGAGAAGCCAAGAACACGCACCTGCGATATATCCGGTCGGAAACAGCCTGAATCCGGCTGAAGTTGGCAATATTCGGATTTGTCATACGAATACGTCAGCATAGAGGCACAGTGCGACGCTACGAGGCTAGCGTCGCACTGCGTCTCTGTGTTTCAAATTTCCTGTCCCCTACCCCCTGGCTTACGGCTTAACCGGGACCAGTTTGTCGACGAAGCTCTTGGCCTTCTCAACCTTCGGGGCAACAACGACTTGGCAGTAACCGTAGTCGGGATTCTTGCGGTAGAAATCCTGGTGGTATGTCTCCGCCGGGTAGTAGGTACCCAAGCTCTCCAGCTCGGTGACTATGGGATTTTTGTAATCGGCGGCTATGCCGGCTATCGCCGCTAGCGCTTCCGCCTTCTGCCCGGCAGTGGTGTACAGGATGATGGAGCGGTACTGGCTACCCACATCGGCGCCCTGCCGGTCCTTGGTCGTAGGATCGTGGATCTTCCAGAAAAGGTCGAGAAGGCTCTTGTATGAGACCAGGGACGGATCGTACCGTATGCGGACGACTTCCGCGTGCCCGGTCAGGCCTGTCGTCACCTGCTCGTAACTCGGGTTTTCCTTCGAGCCGCCGGAGTAACCGGATTCCACGTCCAGGACTCCGGGCACAAGTTCGTACGCCGCCTCGAGGCACCAGAAACACCCTCCGCCCAGCACCGCGACCGCCGCGCCTTCCATATCTACTTTCCTTTCGGCCGTTGCCGCTTCATCCTTCGGGGCTTCGGTCACGCACGCCGCCGACACCATTGACGCCGCAAGCAACGACGCATAGATTACAATTCTGCTAAGCTTACCCATAAAACGAATATACAGACGAATTGCCTGGTTTTCAACGGCGCACAAAAAAAACGGCTACCGCAGCATCGCGTCAGCCATTTTCACGTAACAAGGGACAGAGCTCGACGATTCATGCCCGAAAGCTTAATACGCGACCGACAAGCGAAGACCTAAACCGACGCTCGTCGCATCGCCCGCCGATGGCGAGGCCGTACCCAGGTAGAACCCCTCCACATCGCCGCTCCTGTACACCGCGTACGCCGCCAGGCTCGCACCCGAGGCGATGTTCCTGGAAACTGACAGCGTCGCTTGCACCGCGGCTTCGGCGAGCGCTCCGATGAAGCGCAGGTCCAATGCGGTAAGTTCGTCGGGTTTCCACAAGACGGAGGCGAACAGGTTCTGCCCCGAACGGAAAGTCCCGACGGCGTACGAGGAGCCCATCCGCATATTAAGGAGGTATTCGACATCGAAGAACCACTCGCTGTCGAGCGAATAGTCAGCGCCGAGCATGGCGCTGACTACGATTTCCGATGCATCTGGCGACCACGCCGCGAACGGAAGGCGCGCCACGGCTTCTGCCGAGATGCCCAGTTCCAGGTCGCCCTTGAGGTCGATCGCCGCCACGAGGTCCCCGTCGCCGTCGTACAGACCGTCGCCGAAACCCGATATACCGAAATCAAGTCCGTCGGCATTGCCGTAGAACCGACCCCCGGCTGCGCCGTCCCAGCCGACCCCTCCCATTGTCGCGACCAGGTCGAGCCCGGAGAAGTCCCCGAATGGCAGGAGCACCCGGACCGCGTCGGTTCCGGTCCTGCCCAGGGCGAGGTCGGCGGTATCGACGGCGCTGAACAGGTCGACAGGTGAAAATACAGTGCCGCGGCCGTAGTTGATTATCATCCTGCCGGCGGACAGGTCGGCGTGGCGCGTGTAGACCGACAGGTACAGCTTCTTTAGCTCGAAGGCCATCGCCGTCACGTCGCCGTCCACCATGCTGACGACAGCTGAAGCCTCGACCTTCGACTCGTCGCGGTCGCCGCCTGTCGCGTCAAGCCGCAGCGACGTGACGCCCGTGTACGCGTAGTCCCTGGCGTTGCTGTCGAAAGGATCCAACATTCTGTACAGGATGTTGGCGCTCGCCTCGCCCGAGAACGCCAACCCGGCGGCACGGGCAGTCGGGACGGAGGCAACGGCTTCATCCGCGGCATCCTCAGTCGCGGCAGAGCCGGCCCCGGGCGACGAGAAGAACGAGTCTGCGTCGAAGGCCGGCTGCGCGTCCTGCGGCCAAAGCGCCGCGACCGTGAATAACGCACTCAACGCAAGCGCCATACGCTTCATAGGCCCACCCGTCAACGGCCAAGGCGCTTGAGGCTGAACATGTCGGCGGGCAACGCGACGCCGAATTGGACGTCCTTCATTGTGAACACGGTGCCGCCGCCTTTCTTCAGCTTGTCCTCCATCCGCACCTCGGTGGCGAACCACCTTGTGCCGAATTGCTTCACCGCGAGCGCGCGGCTTTCCTTGAGCAGGCGGCCGCTCTTCGCGTACATCTCCGACTTGAGCACGACGAATCGCCCGCCGTCGACCCAGTACTTCTGCCGCTCATAGTTGACCGACTTGACCTTGGCGTTCAGGTCGAGCAGGTAGCAGGCCCGTCCGTCGAACGTCTCGGTGCCGAGCACCGTGATCGTGTACTTGTCGCTGATCGCGCCTGATTCCAGCGCGTCCTCGTAGGAGACGTCCGAGCCCATCATGCCTTCCTTGAGAAGGTGCCCGGAGATCTTGACCATTTCCTGCTCCGAGGGGAAGTACATCCACAGGTCCTTGTCGACCTTCAGGTACCGGACGCCACGGTCCTCCGGGTTGGAGAACTCCACGAACGACTTCTCGCTGCCTTCCGCGACCACGCGCATCTCCTTGTCGAGGACGCGCGTGCCGAGGTCTATCTTCATAGTGCCGACGTAGGCCATCGTCGTTATAGTCGCGTTGGAGTCGACCCTTCGCATGATCTCCTCCCCGGAAAGGGCCGGGAGAGCCGGCTGCGCGGCGACGGTTGCCGCAAGGATGGCCGAGGCGACGAGCGCCGTGACAAGGGTTCTTCTTCTGTTCATGCTGATGCTCCTATCAAGCGACGCTCTTGATCGCGTCCACCGCGTTCATGCTCGCCGCGCGCCTGCTCGGCGTGATCGACATCACGATCGACACCAAGAAGCCGAGGGCGAACATCCTCAGCCCGTTGACCAGTTCGAAACGGGTGTAGAAAATCGGATCGATGGGCATTGTCATCGAGGCCATTGCATCGCTGAAGTCGATACCGTAGATGGAGAAGATCCAGCATATCACCAAGCCGAGCACAGCCCCTATGCCGCTGCCTATGGCGCCCATCAGCGCGCCTTCGGCGAGGAACATGCCGAGCACCTCGCGTCGCCGGAGCCCCATCGCCTTGAGTATGCCAATCTCCCTTTTACGCTCGAGCACCACCATCATCAGGATGTTGGTGATGATGAAAGCGCCGAGCATCGCGATGACGATGAACATGTAGCTGTACATGCTCTCCATCATGTTGATCAGTGCCGGGTACTCGCCGACTTCGGTCCAAGGTTGCACCAGAAGGTCCGCGGCGCCTGGCAGGGTCGCGAGAGCCTCGCGGATACGGTCGGCGGCCAAACCGGCCTTGCGGTAGTCGTCGAGCATCACGAGTACCTGCTGGCTGCCCCCGTTGGTGCGCAGGAAGGTTTTAGCGTCGGCGATCGGCACCTGGAAGAAGGAGCCGTCAAGCTGATTGAGTCCGGAAGCAAACAGACCCACGATTGTGAAGCGCTTTATGTGCAAGCCGTAATCGGCGCCCTGCGTCACCACGAGCATCGAACCGCCCACCGTGAAGCCCAGATCCTTCGCCAGCTTGCTTCCCAGGATTGTCTCCCCCGGCCCGGCGATGTAGCGCCCCTCGACGATAGACCGGTCAAGGTCCATCAAGCCCGCTTCAGCCGCCGGGTCGCCGGCGAAGCCGACGGCGGCCTTGGTGCTCGGTCCGTTGGACAGCAGCGTTCCGAACATGAGACGGTCGGTGACGGTCACCAGCTTGCCTGGCAGATCGGGGATGGCAGTGATGGCGGCCTTCACCGCTTCGGGATCGGGCACGAGCTCGTCGACCGGCATGAAGCGGGACCGGGACACGAAGCCCTGGCTGACGATGCGCACGTGGCCCATGTCGCTCCGGGTGAGGTTCCGCACCATGTTGTCGAGGATGCCGGCCATCATTCCGCCGAGCGCCGTCATAAGCATCACGGCCAGGGCGATGGAGGTTGCCGCGAGTATTGTCCTGCGCTTGTTGCGCCTTATGTTGCGCCGCGCCATGTCAAATATCCAGTTCATACGACGCCTTCCTTTACGCGAACCGCAGGGCGTTGGTCACTTCCATCCTCGCCGCCCGACGCGCCGGGGAACGGCTGGAGACAAGCGCGACCAAAACGCCTACAAGGGCGATAACCAGAAACTGTTCCGGATTCCATTCTCCGTACAGGGTGCCCCAGATGGGCATGCCCAGGTCTGCGCCTTTGAATATCGACTCGAGGGGGAACCCGACGAGAATCATGTACAGGTCCAGACCCAGCCCGACGACCATGCCGGCCAACGAGCCGACGAACCCGATGATGCCGCCCTCGATGAGAAACAGACGCGATATCTCCCTGGGGGTAAAGCCGAACGCGCGCAACACGCCGATCTCCCTGACACGGGAATACACGCTCATCAGGATGGTGTTGGCGATACCCACGCCGGAGATAAGCATGATGACTACGATTATCATGCCGACACCCTTGGACTTGGCCTTGGCCAGTTCCAGGAATTGCCGTCCGACCTCGCCGAAGCTCTGCGCGCTGTAACCCGGAAACGATGCCTCTATTTTCGCGGCTAGCGCGTCGGAGTCGGCCATTGCGTCCTTCAGGTTGACGCGGTGCTCCATTTTGACCACGACCTCGGTCCGCAGGCCCTCGAGCTCCAGGAAGCCCTCCGCATCCTCGAAGGATACGTAGACGCCCGAGTTGTTGATTCCCGGTTCGGTGCAGTCGATGAGTCCCACGATGAGGAAATCATCCGCGTTGTGAGCCTCGTAACGCGTCCGCGCGGCGAGAGTCACCCAGTCGCCCAGTTTGAGTCCCAGGTCTTCCGCTAGTCCCGAGCCGAGCACTATCTGCCGCTTTCCGCCGTCGCCGAACCAGGCGCCTTCTATGAATTCACTCAGGGTGAACACCTTGGCGTCGGCCGCTGGATCCACCGCTACCGCCAGCACCGGGATGGCATCGGTGCCATTCGACATGCTGCCTACGAAACGCGTCCGCATTCCCACCGCTTTCACCCGGGGATCGGCGAGGATGAATGTTTCCAGCGCTGCCGGGTCATCGATCCCGTAACTCATCGGGTAGCTGCCGCGCTCCTCCTCATATCTGGAGGTGGTGATCCGCACCGAAGAATCCGACAGGTTGACGATGTTGTCCAGCCCGCCGCGGTCCATGCCCTTGAGCATCGAATCCATTCCTATGTAGAGTCCCAGGCCGAAGGCCATAGTGATGATGGTCAGGGCGGTACGCTTCCCGTGCCGCCAAACGTTGCGCCACGCTATCTTGAACAAGGTACCCATGGTTCCGCCCTCACTTCCGCTCGTCGGAGTGCACGATGCCGTCGCGGATGGTCACGATACGCCTGGCGTGCTTCTGGACCAGCGTATCGTGCGTCGAGAATATGAACGTAGCGTTGCTGCTCTTGTTGATTCCGCGCATGATGGCGACGATCTCCTCCGCCATCACCGAGTCAAGGTTCGCGGTGGGTTCGTCGGCGAGCACTATGTACGGATCCTTGACCAGAGCCCTCGCTATAGCCACGCGCTGCTCCTGGCCGCCGGACAGCTCCCGCGGGTACCGGTCCTCCAGGCCCGCCAGCCCTACCTCGGCTATCACCTTGTCGGCCCGCTCCCGCGTTTCCGCTTTCGACAGCTTGCGCTCGATGACGAGCGGCAATTCCACGTTCTCCCGCACAGTCAGCACGGGAATGAGGTTGTACGACTGGAATATGAACGAGATATGCTTCTTCCGGTATTCGGACAGCTGGTTCTCCTTCATTCCGCCGAGAGGCGTCCCGTTGTACAGCACGCCACCCGATGTGGGAGAGTCCAGGCAACCGATTATATTGAGCAGGGTCGTCTTGCCCGATCCTGACGGACCAACGATCGCAAGGAATTCCCCCTGCTCTATCGACAGATCCACGCCGACGAGTGCGTGGACTTCGTTCTCGCCTTTCTTGTAGGTCTTCGTCACCTTGTCGAGCCGCAGTATAGACGCCATGTCATGCCTCCCCTGCCGCTTCCGGAGCGGCCTTGTCGATGCTGGCTTTCGACAACCCTACGGTGCCGAGAACCGAGCCGATGTTCATATCCTGCAACGCGCCCGAAGGCAGCAGCACCATGCTGCCGCGTGCCTTGATCGCGTCGTACACCATCGCCATCCCCCTGAGCCGCAAGGCTTCCGGATGCCCGCGGTACACATCGGCGGCCGCCACGAATTGCCCCGCCACGTCCCGCTCCGCCTCCGCCAGCAGTATCCTCGCCTGCTTCTCGCGTTCCGCCTGCGCCTGCTTGCTCATCACGTCTTCCAGGTCCTTCGGCAGCTGGATATCGACGAACTCCACGCTGAGGATCGTTATGCCCCAAGGGTTGGTCTTCGCGTCGAGTATCCCCTGTATCTCGCGGTAGAGCGTGTCGCGCTCGGCGAGAAGCGTGCTCAAGGAGTACTTGCCCACCGAGTCGCGCAATGCCGTCTGCGCCGACAGGGTGACCGCTTCGAGGAAATCCTCGACCTCGAGGATGGCCTTCTGCGCGTCCCATATCATCCAGAACGCCAGCGCGTCAACGTGGATGGGGACCGTGTCCCGGGTGAGGATGCGCTCGGCGCTGAAGTCGGTCACCCGGATGCGCGTATCGACAACCGCCGCGCATCGGTCGATGAGCGGGGCCAGGAAGATAGGGCCCGGGCCCTTGACCTTATGGAAGCGTCCCAGCCTGAGCACGAGCGCCTTGTCCCACTGCGAGACCACCTGTATCGAAGGCCCAATGACCACCGCGAGCATGACGCCAGCGATGAAGGGCAGCTGGGAGACGTCGGGCGCGTACCCGAGTATCGCCCAATCGCCGTACAAACCCGTCGCCGAGAACAGCGCCGCCATCTCGAGCAGCACCGCGTACAGGAGGGCGTTCCAGCTCGGCCACACCGCGTACAACACCGCGACCAAAGCGAGCGCCGTGTACCCGCGGATGAGCACGCCCGGGCTCAACGCGCCGAACGCCAGGCCGCTGACAGCCGCGCCCGACGACGCGATCATGAACATCAGGAGGAACGAGAAAATACCGAAAGAAAAATCCTCTTTGCGTATACGGACCGGCGGATTCTTTATGCGGGGGTTCGCCTCCGCCGCCTTCCCGGCTCCAAAATCGAAAAATCCCATATTTATTCCTCCGTCTCCTGAACCATGCCCAGGAACCCTTCCCTCACCGCGGCGATTACCTCGTCAGGCAGGAAGCCGTAGCTCGTCGCCTTCGACACGAAGGGCCGGACGAGGCTTTCGAGCATACCCTCGCGCTCGACTTCGGTCAGCCGGATTTCCTTGTCGCCAATGAACGTTCCCGTCCCCTGCTGTGTGTTAACGATGCCTCGTATCTCCATCTCGTTGTATGCCCTCGCTACAGTATTGGGGTTGATCTTGAGGTCGACCGCGAGGCTTCTCACGGTCGGCAACTGGTCCCCGGTTACAAAACGGCCGTCCGCGATCGCGAATTCCACCTGCAGGATGACCTGCTTGTAGAACGGTACGCCGCTCTTCGCGTCCAGGGCGAACTGTATCGGTTTCCTTTCGAGCGCTGGAGCCACTTGATAACCTCCCCAGACGTATTGTACTAGTTATATAGTACACTGATAATTTAGTACACCCATACAGTGTTGTCAAGGGAATTTTTAAAAAAACAGGCATATATGGAAAGCCATTATTTAATAAGTACTTCGAACCATGTGGCCAATCCCCAAGCGCCGGTGCCTATAGCAAT
>CAZKJA010000142.1:1586-9018 GCA_964552925.1 uncultured Treponemataceae bacterium | reverse complement strand
GTAATCGTTTTCCTTCCAGAAACCTTGTATCGCCTTTTCAAGCGGCACCTTGACCGCTTCGGCCTTGCCGGCGGCGCCTTCCACCTTGACCATCTCGCCGGCGCCGATGACGAAGGATTTGGGAATCGCTTCCAGTGACTCGGCCGCGAGCGCTTCGGAGCGAACGAAAGCCGTCACTTCGACAGCGCCTTCGAAACAATACGCGTTCGTCACCGTCGAACCCAGCGATACTTGCCGCGAGGCAACGACATCGACTCCAAAATCGGTTCCACGCACGCCTGCGATCGCTTGCGTACTACGGATGGAGAACGAGTCGGTCCCGGCGATCCTTTCAACTTTGGCGCGAATCCGGCCGTAGACCAATTGCATGGAGGTTTGCCCGTCTCCGAGACGCTCCAGTACGAAGGTCGTGTTTTCCGCCAGCTTGACGATGGCGTTTCCGGAAACGATCCTCAATTCCACGAAGACGCCATCGCCGGTCTGGAGCTGGTCCCCCTGGAATAATTCCAAGCCGATCGGATCCTGCATCACTAGCTTCCGGCCCTTCCTGATGACGACAAAATCTTCACCGCTGGAAAATTCGACTACCGCGGCCGCCTTGCCCTGTGTCCAGGCAAAAGAGCTGACAACGAGCATTGCAATGAGAATCGCATGGCGGGATGCTTTCACCTTCATCGGAGTACCTCCATCGCACCTTCACTCGATACAAAAACTATAGCATGCATATGAACCATCCACAACGCGGAAGCCGAACCTCGTTGATTTATTGGAAATGCGTATATATACTCTCTGGAAATATGGAGCAGTTGCTCAACGAAATCAGGATCGCATATATCGATTCTGGAATAAACCAAATCATCCTCGGCATACCGGAAGCAAGCCGCAATGCTCCATATGGCATGCGTTTCAACCAAGCGGAGGATTATTTCGTCGAACTGGGTTCCCCGCTCTTCGTGCCGCGGCTCGCTATCCACCACGACATCCGCCGCCTGGTACCGGACGCCGACTACGCGACGGCGATCAAGGATATCATGGAACAGCTCCGCACGCTCCTTCCGGAGTGTTTTTCCGGCTTGACCTACTTCTTCGATCCCGCGGAGAACCTCAAACCGTGCTTCTACAGGCTCTACAAGGCCGAGAACGAGGTGTACCTGTACCTTCTGCGGATAGACCTCCTTCCACGCCCGTTCGACGCTGAAACGCTGGAGGCGGGCACAAACGATACTACGCAAGCGTATTCGACGCGTCGACTGTACATGGAATCCGAACTGATACCCCTCGAAGCCGTCATGTGGGAATCGGGCCGGGTGAAGGCCTTCAGGATAAAGCAGATGATTTCCCAGACCTGGATAGGCGAAACCGGCAAGGGTTACCTGGTCCGCGGTATCTGGATGGATTCAGACCTTTCCAAGTTCTTCACAAAGCTTTTCCTTCCGGCGGGAAAGCGTGTGTACCCGTTCTTTCCCCTGTTTTGCAAGTACAAGACGGTCTGCGCCACGTCACCCATCCTGACTTCCGACGGGCGCAGGAAATTGATCCCCCTGCTTCACCATGCGGTCAAATTCCTCGCGCCGGAAATCAGCCATATCCAGGAAATTCTACGCAACCAGAAATTCTCCGATACGATGCCCGAATTCATCGAACTCCGCGACAAGATTCCTGAATCCTGGACCCCGACGGCCGACTTCTCCGTCAGCGCGTACTTGAACGACCGCGAGCAGAAGGAATACGCTCTCGCCCATGATTCTGCGAAAACTTGAGGATGTCGCGGGTTTGCGCGTCACCGTCATGGGCCTCGGGCTCAATGGCGGCGGCGTGTCGTCGGCCAGGTTCCTTGCAGCCCACGGCGCCGATGTAACCGTCACCGATACCAAATCGGCCGTGGAACTCGCCGTCTCGGTGGAAGCGCTTGCCGGCCTCGGGATCCGGTTTGTCCTTGGCCGCCACGACGAGGACGATTTTACGAGCGCCGACCTGGTCGTAAAGAATCCAGCCGTTCGTCCAGACAATCCCTTCCTCAAACTGGCGCGTTCCATAGAGAGCGATCTGTCGCTGTTTCTGCGCTTCTGCCCGGCGAGGATTGCCGCGGTGACCGGTTCCAAGGGCAAATCGACAACGGCGAGCGCGCTCGCATGGATGCTTCGCAACGGCGGCTTCAAGGCGTATCTCGGCGGGAATATAAC
This sequence comes from uncultured Treponemataceae bacterium, assembly GCA_964552925.1. Taxonomy (GTDB): domain Bacteria; phylum Spirochaetota; class Spirochaetia; order Treponematales; family UBA12059; genus SZUA-370. The sequence continues at coordinate 6,835 of CAZKJA010000142.1, read as the reverse complement.
GGTCTCGCCCCTGGATTTCCTCGAGGAACTCCATTCGGGGGATATCGTAGTGCTGGAGCTGTCCAGCTGGCAACTCGGGGACCTGAAAGGACGGGGACTGCTCAAGCCTCACGTGGCGGTCATGACGCGAATCGTCCCGGACCACCTCGACAGGTACGGCACTATGGTCTCTTACGTCGCGGACAAGCGCCTTATATACGCGGATCAGGACGCCGGCTGTTGGACGGTGTGCGATCTGGACGATCCGTACGGCCGCTCGTTCGCGAAGGAGACCAAGGCCAGGGTCCTCGCGTATACGAGCTCGCTCCCGGACGGCAGCTACGGGATAGAAATTCCCGTTGGCGGGAATCATGCCTCGGGGCATGCTTGCGTGGCACGGCTCCCAGGACTCGAAGCCGTTGAACTCGTCCCATCGCGTCTGTCGGTGCCAGGAGGGCACGCACGGCGGAATATCGCTTCGGCCGCCCTTGCCGCCTGGAGCCTCGGCGCGGCTCCCGCTGCGATCAAGGAGGCCTCCGGTACGTTTGCGGGCATCGAGCACCGGTTGGAACACGTGAGGGACAGGCTCGGAGTCAGGTGGTTCAACGATTCAGCCGCGACGGTACCTGAGGCTGTAAGCGCGGCAGTCGAGGCCTTCGACGGCCCTCTCGTGCTCATAAGCGGCGGTACCGACAAGAAGCTTGAGTTTGAAACCGCGCGAGATGCGTACCGCCGATGCGCGGCTATAATACTCCTTGCCGGCAGCGGATCGGAAAAAATCCGCGCCATTCTCGACGAGGATTCCGTCCCTTACCACGGACCGTACGACTCCATCACTGAAGCCGTTGCCAAGGCCTCAACTATCGCGGCCCCGGGTTCGACAGTCGTCCTGTCGCCAGGATGCACCTCATTCGGGATGTTCAAGAACGAATTCGACCGCGGCAGGAGCTACAAGGCCGCCGTAGCGGCATTGTCCTGACAAGGCGTTGACGGCTCATGCGTGGTAGGCTATTGAACAATATCCCACCGATGCATCGCTCCCCCTGTTGGCCTCGTCGCTCGAACCCTTGGACAGCAACTCCGCCTGCCTTGCTCCCATCCGCAGGGCATACCGTATCGATGCGATCGCAGCCCCGACGGAACACGCCGACCTGTCAGTGTTCGCCTGTTTCAAAGCCGCGTCCGCATCCATTTCCATGAAGGTATGGATTATCGCATCGTTCGCTTTCCGTGCCCAGGTAAAACCGGCGGGCGGGGGACCCGCCGGAGTGAATTCGTACACAGCGCCGTAGTGGGTAAGGTCGGTCGATCCCATCACGAAGATTGTCCGTCCCTTTTCCTTCGAATACTCCGCCAATGACTCGCCCAGAGCAGCGGCGCTTCCGTCGTTCGGAGCGCGAAAGCATGCTACAGGCACCCCGGGAAACCGGGCAGCGAGCATCGGGAGGTGAAGCTCTATTGTATTGTCCGCGTGCCGATCCGGGACAGCCTTGGTTTCCCCGGCCAGAAATGAGACCAGCTCGGCATCGGCGGGAATATCGCCCAAGGGCGTCTCGAAAGCCTGTTCGGGATAATACATGAAGCCAGCGCCGGCGGAGAGGTGGCCGCCGATTATGGCGACGGAATCGGGTCGGGTAGCCGACGTCCAGGCTTTCCATGCGTGCAAACCCGAATAGTACCACCCCGCATGCGGCGCTATCGCCGATACCGAGGAAGGCTTTTTGTCAAACGAAAAGCTTTCGTTCCATTCTTGTATGGTTTCTTCGATTTCCGAACGCTTCGCGGGATACCATCCCGCTGGGAAAAACCGCTTACGCACGGACATATATCCTCCTTGCGATTCCAAAACCGCGCAAATGGGATTATACTCCTACAATATGAAACGTGGACCATTGATTACTGCAATTGTTTTATTCATTGCGATCGCGGCTATCGTCGCCTGGCCCGTCGTACGTATTGCAGCCTCGCTCGACAGAGGTCAGCAATCGGCGCGAGCGTCCTTCGCGGATATCCGCAGGGTCGCCATCAACGAGATATCCAGTCCGCACTCAATAACGAAAGAGTCCTGGAAATCGCTGGCGCTCGATACCTGGCGCTCCCAGGACTCCATGCTGACCCTCGTCATAAAGGATGCCGACGGCCAGGTGCTGTATGCAATGCCTGCATCATCTCCATATTATCAGCAGGAACCCAAGGGACTGGCGTATGAAGGTCCGCAAGCATCGACGACCTTCTTCTCGGGCGCCTTGCAGGCGGGTCTCTCGATAGAAGCCCTCTACGTTACCCTGAGCCAGGAATCATTGTTCCTTCCGGTCCGTGACGCCGCGCTCGTCCTGCTGGCATTGACCGCCGTGCTCATCTCCGGCTTGATCCTTGCCTCCAATCAAAAACACGCGAAACCTGCTCCCTCCAAACAGGCTTCCTTTTCACCCGCGCCGCCAATCGTTCCGACGGGTGAAGGATCGTTGTATGCGGAGGAGCCATTCGAGCCGTCGACTGAACCGGTTTCCCTTGCAACCGATTCAAGCTCCGAACCAATTCTCCGCCTGGAAACACCGAGGACAGGGAACTTGCGGCCCGCTGATTTGCCGGAGGGCATTCTCGATGGCCCGAGGGGCTTGTTCGATCCGGAATCGGGACTGGGTTGGGAAGCCTATCTCAGGGACCGACTTAGCGCCGAACTTCGCAGGTCGGCATCGTTTGAGCAGGATTTATCATTCGTGATTTGTTCCCTGGATGGGGCGAAACGGAGCGAGGAGGAATTCAACCTCTTCGCAGCGAGCGTCAGGGATTTTTTCAGCTTCAAGGATATGGCATTCCTTTTCGGGACGGATTGCACTGCCTTGATGCTGCCCAACATGGACGTGGACCATGCGCTAAGGATGAGCGGCGAGCTGATGAAAAAACTTATTTTCATGTTCCAAAGCAGGAAATCGGCCGATGGAAGTCCCGGAATCTACATGGGGTTGACTTCACGCGCCGGACGACTCGTCGATGCCGATCGCCTCATAGGCGAGGCGATGGCGGCGATCGGCAAGGCGCGGACCGACGGCGGTTCCAGGATAATGGCGTTCAGACCCGACCCGGAAAAATTCAGGGCGTATTTGGCTGGCCAGTGACAGCTTGCCTGAGCGCCGTCAAGGGCTTGAGAATCTCCTCGAGGGCCCACGCCGGCAGGTATAGCCTTTGTCCGCGCTGGGACGATAGCGCCGGGAAACTCCCGTCATCCCTGGCGGCCTCTATCGCCAGCCGCAACGAGCTGCCGTTGCCCAGCACGAGTTCAACGCTTGCCGTCGTATTTCCAGCGACCTCGCGCGCAGGCGCGTAATCGCTGCCTTTCAGCGTGGCAAGCGCCCTGAGCATCGCCTCCACCTTTGTTGCGTCCAATGACACGCCCCCGCTCTCCCAAGCGCCCTTGGATCGCGTCACCCGGTACGATGAAATGGTACTACCCTTCAGCTTCATCTCACCCTGCACTACAAGCTCCTGGATTTGCTCGACGGCGGGCGCTTCGCTCCATACGCGTAGATCCAACCACGACTTCCTGCCGCCGAGTATGTATGAAGCGATTCCCGATGACACTGCATACGCCGCGTTTCCGTCCGGCAAGGAGAGGTATACCTTTCCTGGTGCCTTGGCATAGCTTCCCAACGTGAATTCAGAAACGATCGAGCCATCGGCATTGCCCAATTTCACATGCCTTGCCTTGGAACCCTCGAGGCCGAGTTCATCCCAGGCGTCCTTGTTCCTGGCGACTAGTTCGCGGCCATTGACGGCATCGACCGCTTCGACAAACGATTTTACCCGCGCTGTATCGGCGGGAAGGGTGCCGTCCCCGCCCTTCAACAACCAGGCGCCTCCGGATCGGGTGAGCTCGACGGATTCCTCGCCCGTTATGCTTATGGATTCCACAGCGTCGGCCTTGTCGAGAAGGTCGAATTTGCCGGAACGCTTTGAGGACGATGAGGGCGACATTAAAAAGCCAGCTGCTATCAGAAGTGCAAGGACGAGATTCAGGATGAGAAGGCCGCGTATTTTATGTGTCATATCGATCATACAACAGCTCCTGCGGCCGCGCGGGAATCTCGTTCCCGTTTGTTTCGCCGGGAGGAACGCGCGAGGCCGTACACAATTACTGCAAGCGGTACCACCGCAAGGCTCACCATATATGTAACAGCCACCAGGACGGCCTTGTTACCCGGATCGCGTACCTTGTTGAGCCGCGTATCGATCGTCGATTTTGTTCTCAAAGCCATCAGATCGTCGCTCGAGACGAGCCAATCCGCGGCGGACAACGCGAATGATGCGTTGAACATCGAGTCGCTCATCCTCATCAGGTCGGTGATGAAATCAGCCGACGAGACTACGACAATACGAGTCTCGGGCGAGACCGCGTTCATGGGCAACGGGGCCGGCGGCGCGCCATCGCGCATAGGCGGATCCCCGGACGAGAAGGCGCTCGGGAAGGACCCCGTGGCGCTGGCGGCGACCAGGTACTGGCCGGTGGTTTCGTTGCGTTCCAAGGCGTACATCGGCTGGTCCTCCGGGCTGGCGGCGAAGTTCTTGGTCTGCCTCCATGCCTTCGGGCTGGTTTTCGCCAACTCCCGATACTTCGCGCCCGCGCCAGGATTCAGCGTCATCGGGCTGGGCCAGTATAGGTCGAGTCCCTGGAAGCGCGAAGTCATTGGACTGTCAGGATCGGTATAGCGCGCGTCCAGAGCAAGCCAATGGGGATACCGAACATACTGGATACGGTAGCCGCCGCCGGGGTTTTGCGTCTGGAACGGGACCGTCAGGCTCGACTGGTCGAGCACGAGCTCCCGCGCCACCACGAAGCCGTACGTCCCTAGCGTGCCCAGGAGCCCGCCTTCCGCTACCGGAGAGGCCGCGAGCCCATACTCGGCGTTGATGTCGACTCCCTTGACCGCGAAGAAAACCCTGCCGCCGCGCATTATATACGCATCGATGAACGCCGAGTCGTAGCGGTCGAGAGCCGAATTGCCTAGAACGAAAAGGACGTTTACGTCGTCATCGACGAGCGCGCCTCGCTGAATTTCCCTGGTCTGGTACCCAGCCCTCGAGAGGCCGCTCGAGAGGGTCTGATAATCATTGGCTACCGTCTTGTCCTTGTCGCCCGCCAGCAATCCAGCGACCAACTTCGTGTCGCCCACGACCGAACGTATGGCGCGTACTATTTCATATTCGAGGCTGTCGGTCGAAATGATCGCCGGTATCGTTTCGTGGCGGTCGAGGTATTCAATCACTATGCC
>CAZKJA010000142.1:0-1576 GCA_964552925.1 uncultured Treponemataceae bacterium | reverse complement strand
TCTGTTGCGGCGTGAGGCCGAAGCTCTCGGGTTCGGCGGGATTCTTCGTAGGGTCGATTACCCTCACGCGGATGCGGCCCCGCGATACTGCCTCGAGTTCCCGCAGGAAATCCTCAATCGCTCCAGGCCCCGGGTGACGGTCGGCCAGGATCTTCGACGCGTAATAGCTTATCCTTACAGTCTCGGGTATCTCTTTATGGAGATTGCGGGAAGCCATTGAAAGGGTATGCGCGCGCGACGAGCTCAGATCCGCCCTCGTCCAGTAGAGGTTCGATGCGATAGCGGCCAGCACTATCGCGAGCATCGTCAGGATGAAGACGATGCCTTCCTTTTTTTTCAGCGTTGCTAGCATCGCCATCACCTCCATTTTCCGGTCGTGAGGAACCTTGTGGTAAGGTATAGGCATGCGATCGTCAGCAAGGCGAAATACAGCGCGTCCCTGGTATCGATGACCCCTTTGGAGAACGACTGGAAGTGGTAGGAGAGCGATATCCAGTTGATTGCCGCCGCGAGCCATGTCGGGAGTTCCAGCCAGGCATTTGCCTGCGACAGCAGGCTCATTGCCAGCAGTACTATTACAGTCGCCAGAAAGGCCGTCATCTGGTTTTTCGACGCTCCGGAAATCGCCTGCCCTATCGCGACGGCGGCGGAAGCCATCATTATGGCGCCGAGATACTCTGTCACTATCGTCCCAAGGTCGAAGCGTCCGAACAACGACACCAGGAGCGGTACGCTGAGGCTCGCTGCCAAGGCGACCCCAACGACGGCCATCGCGGCAATGTACTTGCCGAGCACGAGTTCGCCATCGCGGAACGGCATCGTGAGCAGAAGTTCGTAGGTACCCTGCCGCCGTTCCTCCGCCCACATCCTCATCGTCAGCGCGGGGACCAGGATCGAGAACACCATAGGCATCAGCGCGAAGTATCCCCGCAGGCTCGCTTGAGCGGCGGCAAAAAACCGTTCCATGAAGAAAAACAACGAGGCGCAGGTGACGAGGAACGCGACGATGAATATATACGCAAGGGGCGAATTGAAATAACCGTTGATCTCGCGCTTCGCGATGCTTAGCGTGCCGCTCATCGCCCTTCCTCCTCGGTTGTCAGCCTTACGAATATGTCTTCCATCGACAGGCGTTCGCGGCGCATCTCCAGCAGTTTGCAGCCCGCTCCCGCGGCCCAGTCGAAGACAGCCTCCGCGGCGGCGTCCCCGCCCCCATGGACCGCGACGACCCGCAGCCTCGTCACTCCCGCAGCGACGCTGCCCTGCAACTCGGCGGACCTTATGCCCGCGGTCGCTGCAAGAGCGGCCGTTCCGCCCTCGAGCGGGCCTTTGACGAGGCACTCTATGCGTTCCTCGCCTTGCATGCCGGCCGCTATCTCGGCGGCGCTGCCTTGGGCGACTATGCGGCCCTCGTTGAGTATGAGCACCTCCGAGCAGAGAGCCTCGACTTCCTGCAGGATGTGGGTAGAGAGGATAACGGTCTTGCTCGAGCCGAGCGAACGGATGAGCGAGCGAATTTCGAGTATCTGGTTTGGATCGAGTCCTGTGGTAGGTTCGTCGAGTATAAGGATACGCG
>CAZKJA010000141.1:8140-9051 GCA_964552925.1 uncultured Treponemataceae bacterium | reverse complement strand
AGGAGCTGTCGAGCCAAGCCGAGCAGTTGGCGCAGACTATGTCGTTCTTCAAGATCAACGGTGGTTCCCGGCAAGCAGGTTCAGGCGCGATTGCCGCCGCGCACGAAGGCGCGTTGAAGCACCAGGTCAAAGTGGCCCATTCGAAAGGCAAACCGGAAGCGGCAGCGTCCGTTTCCGTGGGCAAGTCGGCTCGCCCCGCCTTTACGAGGAAGGCATCGGACTCCACGGCTATAACGTTGGCAAAGGTTTCCGCAAGTCCCGCCAAAGACGACGATTTCGAGGAATTCTGAGTTACCGCTAGGGCCCCCGATCATGTCATCGACAGGGTCGGGGCCTCAGCATGGTCGAAGCTTCGGCTTAAGGCTTCTTGAGTAGTATCCTGTCCGGACCCTCGATAAGCAATGGTACAAGCCCCAGGCGGGTTGCCAACGCCGATGCCGAGCGCGCCGAAAAAAAACCTATGTGCGTCTCGTCGGTCCTGTAATGCCAGGCGGCGAATCTTCCGCGCTCTTCCGGAAGGAAGCGCGTGCGCACGCAGAGCACACCGCCGGGGACGAGACGGCCGGCAAGCCTGGCGAATTCCACTCCCGGCTGCGCGATGTGTTCCGCGACCTCGTGCACGATTATCGCGTCCCAGCTGAGTGTTTTCCAGCCCTGCTCCGGCGCGAACAAGGGATCGTAGACGGTTACCGCGAATCCCAGCTCGGAAAGCAGCCTTGAGGGCACCGGAAGAGGGCCCGAACCGAAATCGAGCACCGCGCCGCCAGGTTTGATATACGGCGTAGCGATGTCCAGGAATTCCATTATGAAGCCGCGGTAGCCGGTATCCTCGAATGAATTTTTGTGCAGGAGATACCTGGCTCTCTCCGCTTCCCGCGTCGGAAGGCGACAAGCCTCGAGCTGGACGTAGC
>CAZKJA010000141.1:7800-8130 GCA_964552925.1 uncultured Treponemataceae bacterium | reverse complement strand
AGCCGCAGGACGGGCATTCCTCGTACGGCGTACCGTCGACGAGGAAGGGTAGGGGCGATTCTCCGCACAGACGGCATTGCATGGGGCAAAAGGTACGACAGGTTAACGGTTGACACAAGGGGCGACGTTTTGTATAACTACCGGGCGTTTGGAAGATGGCGGCGTAGCTCAGTCGGTAGAGCAAACGGCTCATATCCGTTGTGTCGAGGGTTCAATCCCCCCCGCCGCTACTGGCAAACAGGAAAAGGCCGCCGCCAGGCGGCCTTTTCCGTCTCCGAACCCTTCCCCTGGAGAAACCATGTCATCAACCGCCTGGATGGGATTGAAATA
>CAZKJA010000141.1:0-7790 GCA_964552925.1 uncultured Treponemataceae bacterium | reverse complement strand
CCGAAACACTGAGGAGCCTGGAGCGCCGCCGCGCTGAAGACCCCGCGTTCACGCTCGAAGACGCTCGGGGCGTACTCAAGCACATGTACGTGAACGATGGCAACGACTGGGGCGGACGGGGGGAGTTGCAGGATATCGTACTGAAGGCGATCATCGACGCCCATGAGAGCTTCATCCAAGCTTGGTGGTCGGAACAGCCTTAGCCCGACGGTTCAAGCATCGTCGATATTCGCGGCGAATATTGTATCCATGTCGCGGCCGACTGCCTTGAACACTTCTACCAAGGCCGGGTCGAAGTGCGTTCCGCCGTCTGCCACGATAAGCAGGGACGCGCGCGCGTGGTCGAACGGTTGCTTGTAGCTGCGTCGCATCCGCAACGCGTCGTACACGTCGGCTATCGACACTATCCGTGCCGATAGCGGAATCATGTCTCCCACAAGATTGTACGGGTATCCGGTGCCATTCCACCATTCGTGATGGGATTGGGCGACTTGCTTTGCCATCGGATTCGGGTAGCTGGACAAGATGAAGGCGCCGTTGATAGTGTGCTCCTTCATTATGTTCCACTCGAACTCGTCGAGGGGGCCTTTCTTGTTCAGTATGTCATCCGGGGTGCCTATTTTGCCGACGTCGTGCATGGCGGCGAGGAAACCTATGCTCTCGATGAAGTCAACGTCGATATCCGGCCATTTGCCCATCCTGTACATCTCGGCCGCCAGGCGCTCAGTGTACAGGTTTACGCGTTCTATATGCTTGCCTGTATCGTTGTCCTTGAGTTTTGATGCCTCCAGGAGGCTGGAGAACAAGCCGCGGATCAAGGTATTGCGTTCCACGGTGATGTCATCGAAGAATATCACCCACGCTTCGGGATCGTCTCCGTTTACGGCTGTCGGCTTGAACGGGACTATCGTCGTCTTTGCGATGACTCCGCTCGTGTTCTTCGAGCGGAGGCTGACGGTTCCGTTCCAGCTGAAGCCTTTCCTGCGGTCCTTGAGGTCTGAGTACAGGTTCTTCGCGGTCTCCAGTCCCAGGAAGCGTCCGATGGTGTCGAGGAGCGTTGTCTTGCCTTTGCCGCCGAAGGCTGATACGAGGCTGTCGAACGCTTGGTTCTTGTAGAGGAATTTAAGCGCCGAATCGATGATTGCCACAGGGATTGGTACTATCGAATACGAAGATACCAGATCCTTGAGCAGTTCCGCCTTGGCGGTACTGGTGGCATACCAACCCCGGGCTATGCCTTCGTCCGGCTCTTCTGCCGGTTCCAGCGCTTCGAGTTCCTCCAGGGTCGCGAAATCCTCCAAGCCGTGGTCGGAAGCGGGGTTTTCACGCCGCTCCGGGTACGGTGGCCTTCTCATCGGCGTGTTCCCGCCGCGAGAGTTTCCTCGGCTTCGCTGTCGCGGAGGTACGCAAGCCCGGTATCCGAGGCGGCCGGCCCGTCCCGTTCCAGGATTGCCATGGCGAGACGGGCCATCGCGGAAACGGGGGAACGCCTGCGCTCGACGGCGATCCGGAAGCCCGAGCGCTCGGCGAGCGCCGTCTCGAGCATATCAGCGTCCGGACCTACGAACAGCACCTCCGGGTATGCCTGCGTGACGGCGATGATCCTCTCCATGCCGTCGTCGTATGGACCGGCCAGGAGCCCGCCGCTGCCGTACGCGGCAAAATAGAAACGGGAGCGTTTGGCATCGAGCACCGGCACTATCACCGGCGCCGCGCCTTCCCACTCCGCGGCGATGGCGTCGAGTGTCGGTACCGCGACGAACGGCTTCCCGAGACCAAGGGCAAGGCCTTTTACCGTGGCCATTCCTATCCTCAAGCCGGTGAACGAGCCCGGTCCGCCGGAGCACGCGAGCAGGTCGAGCTCGCGCGCCTCGAGGCCGGCCTCGGCAACGCAAAACTCTATCGCCCCCATCACCCGTTCGGCGTGCCTGAAGCCCGAGTCTATCGATATGGAGACAAAGCCGGGACCCTTGGCGTGGCCATGGCCTTCAGCCTCGCGGTAGGGGTGCTTGGGGAAGCGCGGACCGCCCGGATCAGCGCCCAGGCCGCGGCCTACGCCGACGCCCAGAAGTTCGGTGGAACAGTCGACGGCCAGGATGTTCATGACAAGGCCTCCTCGATATTTCCGCCGTAGATGCGCACTGTCCTCCGCCCATCGCGTGCCGGTTCGATTTCCACGACGACCGCGTCCCGTGGCAGGGCTTCCGCGACGCGTTCGCTCCACTCTATCGCGCACACGCCGTCGCCGTACAGGTACCTGGCCGAATCCAGCCGTTCGAACTCTTCAGCCGAACCGAGGCGGTAGGCATCGAAGTGATAGAACGGCACGATACCACAATATTCGTTGATGAGGGTATACGTAGGGCTTGTCACCGGATCGACTATGCCTAGACCCCTTGCTATCCCCCGGCACAAAGCCGTCTTGCCGGCTCCAAGCCCGCCTCGCAACGCGAACACGGTGCCCGCTTCCGCGGCTTTTCCCAGGCGCTCGCCGAGCCTCTCGGTGTCGGTGACAAGCGGACAGGGGATCTCGATCAGGGAAGTGCCCTCTGCCTATCGAGTTCCACGACGTATAGTTTGAGCTTGTTGACCACCGGAACCATCGGATAATCAAGATCCTCGTTGATCGATACGCTCACATCGATCCCGCCGTGCGGTTTGTGTTCCAGCACGAATTCGATCGGCACATTCCGGTTCTTGTTCATTATTTCTATAATAGCGTCGGCCTTGAATTCCCTTCGATAATATATATGGGATTCCTTGCGAACGATATTCTCGAGACCGACTATATCCATTCCGACAAGTCTATGTACGGCGATGGAACTGGTCAAGTACGATGCTTGGCTTAGTCGTAGCCATAGACCACGGAACGTATCTCATTGACGGTTTTGCGGGCTATCCGTACAAATTTTAGGTGCATGAGCGCGCCGCTTCTCGTCTTGCTCACGCGTATCACAGTCGCGTACGCAGATCGCATTCCCGATCCCAGATCGAATTCGAGCTTGACGAATTCGCCGGCGTTGGACGGGCTGATCGTTTGCATAGACAAGCCTCCGCCGGACAAATCGACTATTATGCCCGCGACGGCGGCCTTTTCGACTTGCACTGTCTTGACTACCTTGCCCCGGTCCTTGGCGGCGCTGACGTGCACGAGGTAGTAGCGCGCGGAGATCCGCAACTCGACCCGCTGGTTGCGCCGCGCAGGCAGCGGCTTAATCTTGTCGCTGTGGGCAATCGAAAGGAAACGCCTCCCGTCGATGTCGACCATACCCTTTGAGCGGGTCTGGAAGCTGTAGCCGACATGGTTGCCCATATAGAAATATACTGTGAGTTTCGACCCGCCCGGAATGCGTATCGGGCCGCCGAAGGCGTCGAGCGCCGGTTCGAGGTACAACGCCCTGGTCTCGTTGACGATCAGTATCGATGAATAATGCGCTTCCTTGGCCGTGACTATCGAAAGCGGAGTCCTTGATTTCAGCTGACGTGTCGAGCTTATCGAGGATCCGGAGCTTGTCCTGGCTCCCAGTGCTTCCCGGATAGCGAACAGGTTGTGCTTCTGTTCCTCTGCCATCTCCTCGGTTTCAGCGTGCTGCTCTATATATTTGAAGGCGTTCTTCATGAAGGTGTCGAGCTGGGCCTTCGATCCGAATATAGAGTTCGGGCTCATCACGCCAAGCTTCCGCGCGTAAAAATCGAGGAACTCCGCCTCGGTGCCGGAAAAGCCGAAGTCCAATGCCCGGCGTTTGAAAGCGCCCCTGCTGAGAGTGGGCGATTTGCCCGATCCGAAGGATATGTCGCCGTCGGAACTCAAGCGCTTTACCAGCCATCCGACGAAGGAAAGAACTATGACGGCGATGACTATGCCTGCCAGTATATAGTTCTCGATGGGATTCTGTTCCTTGACCCAGTATGTCTGCGCGAGCAGGATGGATCCGGGCGGCAACTGCGGACTCATGCTGCCACCACCGACCTGCGTACCGCGGAGAAGAAGGCTTCGAGGCGCGGCCGGATCTCGTACTCCGCCAGATCCCCGATGAGCACACCGTCCTTGTTCTCGAAGGCGCCGGCGAGTTCACGGAGCACGTCGTTGAATTTACCATAGAACTCGGGCATGCCCAGTCCGTCAATTTCCATCGTGTTGGCGTTCGTCGAGCGCATGAACTCGGGCATGATCCTGACAGTCTTGTGGATCAGCTCGACCGCTACCACCATAGTCCTCATCGCCTCGGCGTCCTTGCCCGTCTGAAGGCGGACGGGGACCTCGGAAAGGTCATGCTTTATCGAATCGAAGACCCTCGAGGCCGACATCATCGCGTCCGCGGGGTTCCGAAGTTCGGCAAGCCGCTCCCCGAAGAACGCGTCAAGGTTGCCGGCTATCCGGCCAGCTTCGACAGTAGATGCGCCTGAGTCAAAAAGTGCCAGGAACGCATCGAGGAACGAAGCTTCCTCGGCCGAGAACAAGCCTCCGAAGGAGATGCGGTACGATTCCCACGCGTGCCTCGCGGCGTCCGAAGCTTCCGTGTCCCTGGTTTCCAGGGCCTGCGTGGAAGCCCTGGCCAGCTCGAGCAGGGTTTCAAGCGCTCTCGCCTTGAGCTCGGCTGCCGGTTCTGCGATCAGATCCACGATACCCTCGCCAGAGGCGTCCTTCCCGGATGCTTCGGCAATGCCATCCGGATCGATGATGGCATCGTCGATGCGCACCTCTATGATTATCATCCCCATGTTTTCGGCGCGCTCGTCGAGTTCGGAAAGCACCTCGCCAATCGATCTGCCTTTGTCGATTACGTCCGCCTTCTCGCCATTTATATTGAATACCATCATGTTCTCCTCATTCATTTGCTCTGGTTTTGGGTATTGAAATTTTCCCATGCTCCGGATGACCTTTCCATCTGGCCCAGAGCGCTTTCCATCATGCCATATTTTCGCTTTAGCTCGTCTTCCTTGCGGACAAGTTGCGTCTCGAGGGTCTCGATGTCCCTTTTTTGCCTCGTGATCTGCTCGTCTATGGTCCTTGTGCGTATCTGCACTATTCCGCCGGTTTCCACATAGGCTTTGGCCAGTCCGTCGAGCTTGAATGCCGCGCCGGAATCTATTATGAGATCCCCGTCGGTATCGTAGCCCATCGTATCCCTGATTATGCGGAAGTTGTCCTTGAGAGCCTTGTCAAGCCTGGATTCGTCTATCTCGATGTAACCCCTGAGACGGGAAGCGTCGTATGAACCGCTACGCCGGGAATCGGTGGATACGCCGTAGCTCGCCAGCAGGTTGGAGCCGGAAGAGGTCGGGTACGCATCCATCATCGTGCGCTGGAGCGTGGTCCGCAATTGCGATAGGGTCGAATCCCCCTGGAACAAGCCGAGGCGCTCGACGTACTTCTTTTTTTCCTCTTCGTCGAGATACGTGATCTCGTCGAGGATCTTGTCATCTGGACGCGACAGGATGTTCAGCTCGGCCATCAGGCGGTTGTAGTTTCCGACCAGCTCGATCAGGGCATCCTTGGCCGCCTTCCTGTTCGGCTCTACCGTCAGCTTGACAGGTTTCTCCGAGCTGTTCCAGAGGTTAAGCGCGAGTCCGGGTACCAGGTCGCCGATAGCGTTCGACGGCCTCCTGACCTCTATGCCGTCCATCAGGAGTATCGAATCACGGGCAGTTTCCACAGGATTCTTCGGCCGGAAGCCCGCGACTTCGGTCGGGTCGTATACTCGGACTCCCTGGACGCGCACGTCGCGGCCGGTATTGCCGTTCCTTACGCCTATGCCCGCGAACGAGTCGAGATACGCCGGCAACGGTATTGTGAGAGTCTTGAAGCCGGCTCCAGGCTGGACCTCGGGAAGGGCTATCGCGCGTCCCGAGCCGTCGATCAGGAAGAGCGGCTTGAAATCGTCGCGTTTCGGCGGTATGGGCGGGGGAGTCCACTCCGGCAGGACCGCCTCGGATGGCGCCGCCTCGATACGGATGCCTTCGTACCGCATGTCGCCCACAGGCGGTATCGCCGGACCCGGGGGAGGGGAGTTCTCCGGGGAGTCGCCCGCCGGTCGATCGCTTAGCTCCACCTGCAATTCAAGTACAAGGGCGCTCGAGGGAACGGGGGAGGGCAGGCGCAAGGCAGCCTCGGCTCCAGGATCGACGTGCAACACGCCGTCCTTGGAGCGGGCCTTCGCGGGATCGAGCGGCTTCTCGAATCGGGCTACATCCTGCTTGGATACGTCCTGCCGCGTCGATGAGGATCGCTCTACCAAGCCCGACGACAACGCGAACGCTTCCGCTGCTTCGGAGAATTCGAGCCGGTTGGCGGCTCCGGTCTTGAGCGATTCGATGACGAGCACCCGCGTGCCGCTCGCCACCGCGACCAATTGGGCGCGTATGGAATCGCCGCCTTTCTTGTTCAAGGCGTCGACGAAGTCCTTGAGGCTGCCTCCGCCGAACGACAGCTTCACGCTCGTGTCGCCCACAGTGAACACGTAGCTGCCCTTGGGCACCTTCGCGTCCTCCTTCATGGGATCCGACATGAGTCTGTCCGCGGCGGCTGTTTGCCTGACGGTGAAGCTTTTGGTTTCCTCGAGAGCCTCGCGGCCGGCGGTGCCCGTTATCACGGACTCGTCGGCTGAGCTTGCTATCCTCTCGTTGAAGGCGTTCTGGAAGGAAAAAAGGACTCGGGAACTATCGCGGAGCGAGGAAATCCTGCGGTTCAGATCCTGCCACGTGGTTTTCTGTAACTCTATGCCCTTTAGCCGTTCCTCGGCACGCGTCTTCGGTATGCGCTCGACCTTCATCAGGTCGTCGATGAGACGCTGGGTATCGTACTTGCTCTTGACGCCGGGAATGCTGATGTCCGACATGGGGCCTTACGGCCCTCCTTCCAGGTTATACACGCTCGTCGAACAGGATGCCGATCACCTCCCTGATTCGCTCGTGGACGTGCTGCAATTCGGCGGGCGGGATTTCCCTTATAACCTTATCGGTGTCCGTGTCGATGACCTTGACCACCACCTGGTCAAGTTTCTCGTTCAGGCTGAACGAGAGCCTCTTGTTGAAGGCCGATCCCAGATCCGAAAGTTCGCTCAGGATTGCGTCCATCGAAACGGGAGGGTCAGTCTTCATAACGTCGCTCCGGACTACCCTGGTTACGGGCTTGCCCTGCGCGAGGTTGTGCGCGGCAACCATGCCGGCGTGGGTTTGTATGGCAGAAACGTCAATAGGCATACGTTTCCTCCTGTATGTATCTCGCGACGCCAATGGCATCGCGTACTCGGTAAAGATGAAGGGGGGAGGGCGCGATCCCCCCCCTCCAAGAACTTTCATAACCCGTCGCGGAAAGACGACGTCCAGAAGGCTCTCCGCTACGATTTTTTTTGAACGGTTCTCGTTAACCCAACAACTGCATTACTGACTGGGTCCTGGTATTGGCTTGGGCGAGCATCGCTCCGCCTGCCTGCGACAGGATCTGGTTCTTGACGTAGTCCACCATGTTCGAAGCCATATCCGTATCCCGGATGCGGCTCTCGGCTGCCTGGAGGTTCTCCGACGCGATCGCAACGCCCTTGGAAGCCATCTCGAAGCGGTTCTGGTAGGCGCCGAGGTCAGCGCGCTGCTTTGATACCATCTTGAGGGCGGAGTCCAAGCTGCCGATCGACTGGTTGGCTTTCTCCGGGTCTTCGATTGAGATCGTTCCCTCGGTGGCGCCCTGCGCGCCTTGAAGCCCGAGCGCCTGTGCGGTCATCGTGCCGATGAACACGCGCTCGTTCTGATCCATGTTGGCGCCGACCTGCAGCTGCATGACCTGTTCGCCC
>CAZKJA010000140.1:0-9126 GCA_964552925.1 uncultured Treponemataceae bacterium | reverse complement strand
GTTGATTATAAGATAATATAAAGGATCGAAATGTCGGATACGAGACGGGTACTTAAAGAGACTTTTACAACAAACCTCTCCGACTATACCGTCGCGATAGCCGCAGTCGCGGTCGTGATGATGATAATCATCCCGTTGCCGACGGTCCTGCTCGATATTCTGATGTCGTTCAACCTCGCGCTCTCGCTCCTCATCCTGCTCCTTGTGCTGTCGACGAGGCGCGCTGTCGATTTTTCAGTGTTCCCGACAATGCTCCTCGTGACGACTATTTTCGGCCTCGCATTGAATATTTCCTCGACCCGCTTGATCCTTAACAAGGGTGCGGAATTTGACGGCCGGATAATCCGGGCATTCAGCACGTTCGTCGTCGGTTCCGGCGGCACGGAAGGCCTGGTCGTCGGCTTCATAATCTTCATAGTAATTATCGCCGTTCAGGCGATAGTGATCACGAAGGGCGCTACGAGGATAGCCGAGGTCGCGGCAAGGTTCACGCTCGACGGCATGCCCGTCAAGCAGATGGCAATTGAGTCAGAGTACAACTCGGGCGCGATCACCGAGGAAGAGGCCCACAAGCGCAAGGACGACGTCCAGCGGGAGGTCGATTTCTACGGCCAGATGGACGGCGCGAGCAAGTTCGTCTCCGGCAACGTGACTGTCGGCATTTTCATCAGCGTCATAAACATGATCGGCGGCTTCATCGTCGGCATGGTGCTCCACGGCGAGTCGTTCAACCTGGCCCTGACGACCTATACGGCGCTGACCATCGGCGACGGCCTCGTCTCGCAGATGCCGTCGCTCCTCATATCGGTGGCGACGGGCATCATCGTGACCAGGGCGAACAGCCAGGGTACCTTCGGCTCCGAGGTGACCGCGCAGTTCACGCAGAATGCCCGGATATACTGGATCGGCGCGGCGGTGCTCGCCGCTCTCGGCATACTCCCGGGTTTTCCATGGTACGTGCTGTTCCCGATGGCTGGCGCGCTCGCCTACCTGGCATGGGCGCTTTCGAAGAAAGCCGTCCTCGAGTCGGACAAAGCGAAAATCAGGGCCGCCGAAGGAACCGCAAGGAAATCCGAATCGCCGCAGGAACTTTCGCCGGTCGTGCCGCTCGATCCCATAAGCCTGGAGCTTGGGTACGGCTTGATTCCATTGGTCGACAAGGACAAGGGCGCCGAACTACTCGAGCGCGTGACGCGCATCCGCAAGGAAAGCGCTATAGACATGGGCTTGGTCGTGCCCAGGATCCGCATAATCGACAACATGAGGCTGGAACCGTCCGAGTATTGCTTCAAGATACGCGGCGTCGAGATGGGCAGGGGAATGATACGGCTCGGCTACTACATGGCCATCAATCCTGGCGGCGTCTCCGAGGAGATCCAGGGCGAGCGCGCCAAGGACCCGGCTTTCGGCTTGCCGGCGGTATGGATATCCGAGGATATGCGCGACAAGGCTGAACGGGCCGGCTACACGGTCGTCGACGCGCCGAGCATAGTCGCCACGCACCTGACCGAGATAATAAAGCGTTATTCGGCCGATATCGTTGGCCGGCAGGAAATCCAGGGCATGCTTGACGCGCTCAAGAAGGATTACCCAGCCGTCGTCGAGGACGCGCAGAAGCACCTGTCGCTCGGCGAGATCCAGAAAGTGCTCCAGGGCTTGCTGCGCGAACAGGTATCCATCCGCAACCTCGTCGCAATCCTGGAAACCCTTGCCGACTATTCCGGCGTCACCAAGGATCCGGGCTTCCTCGTCGAGAAGGCCAGGCAGTCTCTGGGCAGGCAGATATGCCTTCAGTACGCGGACCAGGACAAGACAATCCGCGTGCTCACGATAGAACCCGCGCTGGAACAAAAAATCATAGACGCCAGGGTGGATACGCCCGGGGGGGCGCTCTCGGCTCTCGAACCCGCTACCCAGCGGCAGTGGATCAAGGCGCTCACGCTGGCGGTATCCGCCGTCCAGAAGCAGGGGCATTTCCCGGTCATACTCTGCTCGGAGGCGGCCAGGGCGCTCGTCAAATCGAGCACGGAGCGGGAGATTCCCGATCTGGTCGTCATGTCCGTCCCGGAAATTGTATCCGATGTCCAGGTAGAAGCCATAGGCGAGATTCGGTTGGAAGGATAATCGATGCAATACCTGGTAGAACAAGGTTCCAGCCACAGGGAGGTCCTCGAAAGGGTGAGGGCCCGATACGGGGATTCGGCGCAGGTCCTGAGCCACCGGACCGTCCGTTCGGGAGGTTTTCTCGGGATGTTCACGCGCGAAGGCGTGGAAATCACGTTCTACCTCAAAGACGACGCGGTCCGCGAGGGAGAGAAGAAGAAGGCCGATATCGAGGAAGAAAAGAGGCGCCTTCTCGAGCGCGTCAGCCAGGAACGCGCCATCCAGGAAGTGCTGACCGAGGTGCGTTCGCTCAAGGTAGCAATCGAGGAATCTTCCAGCCAGACGGCGAGTACGGACGGCGAACACCCGTCGCTCGCCGCACTCGATTCCATCCTCGCCGACAACGACTTCTCCCAATCGTACAGGGCCGACCTGCTCGCCCGCGTCCGCTCCGAGTTCAGCCTCGATTCCCTCGACGACTTCGAAGCGCTGGAGGAGGCCGTCCTCGAGTGGATAGGCGATACAATCCACGTGCCTTCGGAGCCCCGGCCGGTCAAGCCGCGCGTGCTCGTGCTGGTCGGCCCGACCGGCGTAGGCAAGACGACGACGATCGCCAAGCTCGCGGCCGTCCACAACCTCGGCATAGGCGTCATGCCGGCGCAGGATGTCAGGATGATAACGATAGACAGCTACAGGATAGGCGCCAAGCAGCAGATAGAAACCTACGGCGCGATAATGAGGGTCCCCGTCTCGAGCGTCGAGACGGCGGGCGAGCTCAGGCAGACTATAGCGATGTACCGCGAAACCGACCTTATACTCATAGACACGATAGGCAAAAGCCCGCGGGATGCCATCCGGCTCGCGGAGATGCAGCAGATCCTCGATGCATGCGGACCGTCGGCGGAGGTGTACCTCGCCGTCGCGGCCACGACCAAGACCCAGGACATGCTCGATATCTTCAGGCAGTTCGAACCGTTCCGTTACCGCGGAATCGTTGTCACCAAGCTCGACGAGACCGGCCGCGTCGGCAATGTGCTGTCAGCAATCGCCGAAACCGGCAAGGCCGTAGCCTGGATAACCGATGGCCAAAAAGTCCCGCAGGATATAGCTCCGGCGCATCCGCTGAGATTTCTAATGAATCTCGAAGGTTTCAGGCCAAATCGACCGAAACTTGAAGAGAGGTATGGATCGCTTTCGAAGTGATTGCGGTCCAGGCTGTACGCTGAATCCAGGAATACATGGAGGCCACGCGCCTCCGATGGAGAGCTCGAAATGGAAGACCAGGCACAGAAACTCCGCGAATTGATGAATGCGAAGCCCCAGGGTTACCAGAATGCCAAGAAGACCCGCGTCATAACAGTTGCCAGTGGAAAGGGCGGGGTGGGCAAGACCAATCTCTCTGTGAACCTTGCCATCGCCTACGCGAGAATCGGCAAACGGGTGATGGTAATGGATGCGGACCTGGGCCTCGCCAATGTCAACATAATGCTCAACATGATCCCTAAATACAACCTGTACCACGTGATCCGCAAACAAAAGACTATGAAGGAAATCATCCTGGATACCGAATACGGCATCCAGATCCTTGCCGGAGCGTCCGGATTTTCCAAGATAGCCAACCTGAGCGAGGAGGAACGCCAAAATTTCATCACGGAGCTGTACGCCCTCTCGAATGTTGACATCATAATCATCGATACCAGCGCGGGAGTCTCCAGCAACGTGCTGTCGTTCGTCGCGGCCGCGGATGACGCGATCATAATCACGACCCCCGAACCGACTGCAATCACCGACGCGTACGGTATTATCAAGATAATCGCCACCGAAGTGGAAAACCTCAATATCGGCCTTAAACTCGTTGTGAACCGTGTGAAGAATGTAACGGAGGGAAGAAAAATAGCCGAAAGGATAATCAATATTTCCGGCCAGTTTCTCAACCTCAAGGTGGAATACCTCGGTTGCATCTACGAGGATCCGATAGTCCAGCAATCGGTTCTGAGGCAACGGCCGTTCATAGTCCAGGACCCAAAGGCCAAAGCCTCCATTTCGGTCCAGCACCTGGTAAGCAGGATAGAAAAAACGGAGTTCGTCGACGACAGGGGAATCAGCCGCCTTATCAAGAAACTGTTCGCAAAAGAATAGCCGCGAGACGCCTTATTCGAGCCAAAGCTTGACGAGACAAGGGCTTATGCCTTAATCTTGCTGGCTATGGGGGGGTACTAAGACGGTGGACTCGAGTCTTCGCGCGTCCGCCTTCGCGGGGCTTGGCGCGTTCCTGCTTTCAACCATCATAGCCATCTTCTCGCGGGTACCTTTTTTGGTAGTGTTGTTGCGGGCACTGTTGTCGGGAGTCGCGTTTTTTGCTCTCATGTATGGAGCCCTGTTTGTGTTGATGCGTTTCCTGCCGGAGATGTTCGAGGAGGGCAGGGTTGACAAGACGAATCCGACCACCGGTTCGCTCGTGGATATTGTAATTCCCGGCGGAGAGGACGAATTGCACGGCGCTTCAAGCCCTGGAATGGATGACGTTGCCGCCGTGCAATACGATGGCTTGTCGGCTGTTCCCGCGGCTCCCGCGGTCGTGCTTGGGGTGAATGAATTACAGCGTGAGGTAGCCGACCTGCGTTCAGACCAATTGGTTTCGTCCGATCCGGGGATAGCGCCCGGCGGCGACGGCATCGAATTGGCTCCACGCCCCTCCGTCGCGTTGGATGAGCTCGATTCATTGCCGGATCTTGACGGCTTGAGCGATGCATTTGCTGATTCCACGGTGCCTGGATCGGGCAACGGCGATGTCGCAAGCCAGATTGGTGTATCGGAGTCAATGCCGACCGCCGGTGGACCATCGACCAAGGATGGGGGTCAGGATCCGGCGTTGCTGGCCAAAGCCGTTCAGACTTTACTGCGAAGAGACCAGAAAGGGCAATAATAGATGAAAAATTCCCTGCTGGAACACCACAGCGAAGAGGAACTCTGGGCCGCGTACAAGAAAGCCAGGGATCCGCTTATACGCGAATCTTTTATCAAGCAATATGCGCCACTGGTTAAATATGTCGCGGGCAAGGTCGCCGCAAACATGCCGGCGTCTGTCGAGTTTGATGATCTGGTCGGTTTTGGTGTTTTCGGCTTGATCGACGCGATTGACAAGTTCGATCCAGACAAGAACGTGAAGTTCAAGACGTATGCGGTGACGCGTATCAGGGGAGCAATCTTCGACGAGCTCAGGAGCATCGATTGGGTGCCACGCTCGGTCAGGCAAAAAACAAAGGAAATCGAAGAAGCGATAATCGAGACGGAGGCCAAGCTCGGCCGTCCCGCCACGGATACTGAAATTGCCGGAGCCTTGGGCTTGTCCGAAGAGGAATTCTCCAAGACGATGCTGAAGATCTCGAGCACCTCTATCCTGTCTCTGAACGACATCTGGTATACAGCCGACGAAAATGAGCACATGACGATCGGCGACAGCATCGAGAGTCCCACGAGCCTCAACCCCGATGCGATAATAGAGCGTGACGAAATACGGAGAGTAATCCTCAAATCGATCCAGGATCTTCCTGACAAGGAAAAAAAAGTGCTGGTCCTGTACTACTACGAGGAATTGACGCTCAAGGAGATCGGAAAGGTTCTTGAGGTCACCGAGTCCCGGGTCAGCCAGCTCCATACCAAGGCCATCCTGCGGTTGAGAGCCAAACTGACCCATTACCGGAAGGGAATCGTGTAAATGGCCGCGCGCATAGGCCTCGATGCAGTACGCGAGCTGATGCGCCGGTATCTTGACGATGACGGTGAGAAACGCTCAATTACCGTGGAAGGCAGCAGCCTGGAAGAAGCCCTGAAGAGCGCTTCGGTCCAACTCGATTGCTCGGTCGCCCGCGTCGAGTATGAAGTGGTCGCGAAAGGCGTCATGGGGTTTGTCGGCCTCGGTTCCAAACCCTGGAAGATACAGGCCTATGAGGGTGCGGCCCGCAAGAAAGTCGAAAAGACCATTGAGGATGAGCTTTCATCCGAATTCGGCTTGCCGGAAACCCTTGCCCCGATACAGAAAGACATCGACGGTCGTGTATACGTGCGGTTGGCATCCGACGGCGCCCTGCTCAAGGTAACGAAGCCCGAAGGCCGGGGCAAACGGGCTACCGAAAAACATGCCATCGAAAGACTCCACGCGCGCGCGATACACGAGTTCGATGATTCGCTTGTCAGCGAGGTAGTCAAGTCGGCTGAAGGTGAGTGGATGCCGGTAGGCTCGTTCATCGCGAACCCGGCGGCCGATGCGCTTCTGACCGTGGACATGGGCAGTCAGGAGATGGAAGCAAGGGTTGTCCTTACGCCTCCGCATCCTGGCGGTTGCGACATGTCCAAAGATGTAATACTCGCGTATCTTCGCAACAATAAAGTCGTGTTCGGCGTCATCGAGGAAGTCTTGCAGGCGCTCGAGGATTCGCCTAAATACGGCGAACCGGTGCTGGTGGCCCAAGGACAAAAACCGGAAAACGGCGACGATGCCCACGTCCAATTCCTCTTTGAAACCGACAGATCGAAATTGAACCTCGAGGAAAAGAACGGGAAGGTCGATTACAAGGAACTCCACCTCGTCCAGAACGTCGTCGAAGGGCAGGCGCTTGCCCGCAAGGTGCCGGCAAAGCAAGGGATTCCGGGCAGGACGGTTACCGGAAAGCTGCTTCCGTCCAAGAACGGCAAGGATATTCCCCTGCCGCTCGGCAAGAACGTGCACGCAAGTGACGATGGCCTGACGATAATCGCCGACGTCAACGGGGAAGCAACGTATATTAGCAACAAGATAAACGTGGAGACCGTATACACGATTGCCGGCGATATCGACCTGAAGACGGGCAACCAATTCTTCCTTGGTACAATCATCATCATGGGCAATGTCGAGGACGGTTTCTCGGTAAAGGCGACGGGAAACATCGAGATCAAGGGCAATGTGGGCAAGGCAGAGATTAGCGCCGAAGGCGACGTTATAGTCCACCAGGGTATCACCGGCAAGAGTAGCGGCGTGGTGACAGCGGGCAAGAATGTCTGGGCCAAGTTCATAGAGAACGCCAGGGTAAGCGCCGGCGAGAATGTAATCGTGACCCAGAGCATGCAGAACTCCGAAGTCACGGCCGACAAACGCATAGTGTGTTCCGGCGGCAAGCATGCGGCTATCATAGGCGGCCGGTACAGCGCTTGCGAGGAGATAAACGCCAAGTCGATAGGTTCGCCAGGCGGAGGAGCGGAAACCATCCTTGAAGTCGGCAGCGACCCGAAGACCAAGGCCAAGATGGAAGAACTCGATGCGAAACTCAAGATCCTGCAACGTCAGATCGACGAACTGGACAAGAATATCTTTACGATGAACGAGACGAAACGGCAACGGAAAACCCTGCCCGACGACAAGCAGGCTATCCTCGACGAGCTGGTGCACAAGCACGACGAGATGAGCGGCGAAGCGGCGGCGATAAAAGCGGAATACGATTCGTTGCAGGCATACCTGAACAATCTGAAGATCCGCGGCAAGATAAGCGTATCAGGACGCATCTATCCCGGATGCAAGATCGTTATCCGGGACATCAAGGAAGAAGTCAAGAACGAATACAAGGCTCTTACCTTCTATCTTGAAAACCAGATAGTCAAGACGACCAAGTACGAGGAACTGGATGACGAAATCCTGAAGAAGGGGCCGCCAGATGCCCATAAAGCCGATTGATCTTCAGACTCTGTTCGCGCAATTGAGCCAGGTCGGCAAGCAGCAGGCAGCCGAGAAAGACGGGGCGCTCCTCCACAGCACGTTGCACGGAGCCCTGGTGAAACGGATGGAGGACGAAGCAGCCAAAGCGGTGCAGAGGCCAAAGGACGACCAGGCTACGGCCAAATCGGTATCGAAAGAACCGGGCGGAAACAAGGGCGGGCCTGGTGGCGAGAAGAAGAAGGAAGGCGAGGATCGAGAAGATGCCGCTACTGAAACCATCACCGACCCGGCGCTTGGCGGTCTTATTGATATATCGGGCTAGAGCGTGACGGGACTCCTGATCTCGCTGGCTGTCCAGGTACTCGTATCGGTCGCGCTGATCGTCTGGACGCGTGCCCGGATTCGAAGCGCCTTGGGCTCTGATGAGGAAATAGGCAGAATCCGCAGGGAGATAGGCTCCTTGATCATCGAACTTGACGCGAGCGCCGACAGGAACATCACGGTTCTCGAAGACAGGCTGACAACCCTCAAGGAAATGGTAGCCGAATCAGACAAGCGGATAGCGATCTTGTCACAGGATCGAGGCAAACGGCAAGCAGAAGCCGTGGTTTACGACCGCTCGGGCAGGACGGCTCCCCAACGGCCCCGCCCCGAGGCCGCGGGTCAGCCTCAATCGGATACCCCCGGAAACACCGCTGACCGACAGGACCGCCCATCGGATATACCCTTCATACGCTTTTCGGAAAAGCCCCTGTCGATCGAGGAACCCTTCGCCGACAAGGTACTTTCGCTTGCACGCAAGGGGTTCTCGAGCGATATTATCGCCGCCCGATTGGGTGCGACAATAACGGAAGTCGAACTTGTGCTGTCGATGGAGCGGGAACGCGAAGGGCGAACGAAGGAACAATAAGGTGCGCGGCGTCGTCGGAATCGATTTCGGGACTACGAACACCCTCTGCGCCTGGATGGATGGCGATATGCCGGTGATCGTTCCCAACGAGAGGGGCGAGCGCGCCACGGCGTCCATAGTCGCGGTTTCCGACTCCGGCGAATTGCTGGTCGGTACTTCCGCGCGTAACCAGGCCATGGCCGACCCGCGGTCGGCTCTGTACGGAGTCAAGAGGATCCTTGGCAAAGCAGGATCCGTAGCGTTCGCTGGACGCAACCAAAAACCGGAAGAGGCGGCGGCAGCCATCCTGTCCAGGGTCCGCCACGACGCCGAGCGTTATCTGGGCTTCGAGGTGGACAGGGCTGTCGTAACGGTACCGGCAAGGTTCAGCGACCAGCAGCGAAGGGCCGTAAGGGATGCCGCCGGTAGGGCAGGAATCAAGGCC
>CAZKJA010000139.1:0-9154 GCA_964552925.1 uncultured Treponemataceae bacterium | reverse complement strand
CCCCCTGAGCGATGTGCCCACCGATAGTTTCATGTCCTTGCTGAAACCCATCTTGTACGCCGCCGCTTTGGATGCCTCGACCAATTCCGGCGGTATATCCGGGCTCCACAACCCCCAGTCGCTGGCGACGCCCACATTGTCGATCCCCATGATCCCGATCGCGTGCTCCAGGTGCTTTATGAAGATCGAGAAATCAGGATCGTCGTCGCCGGTGAGGAAGAAGGGAACGGTATACAATCCGAAGAAGCCTTTGCATTCGGAGAGGGCGTGCAACTCTTCATCGGATTTGGCACGCGCGTGGTTCCACACGGACTTGCAGGAGCTGTGGCTTATGGCGACAGGCTTGATTGAGGCTTCCATGCCGTCGAGCGTCGTGCGGGTGTTGCAGTGCGACAGGTCGACGACGATGCCGACGCTGTTCATCCGCTTGACCGCTTCCCTGCCGAAAGGCGTCAGACCCTTCGACGGATCCTCGGCGCTGCCTGAGCCGATCGCGTTTGATTTGTTGTACGTCAGCTGCCCCATCCGCACGCCGGCGCCGAACAGTCTGTCGACTCTGTCGAGCTCGTTGCCGATACACCCCATGTCCTGAAGCGCGTACATCAACCCGGTTTTCCCGCGGCGTCGGAGCGAATCTATCTCCTGCAAACTTGTACACTTTTCTATCAGCGGGAAGGCGCGGAACATTTTCTCCCACCACGCTACGGACCTGAGGATGGAGTCGTAGTCGTCCAGCGGCCTCGAAGCGTTTCCCAGAGTCAGCGTTATAAGGTCGACGCCGGCTTTTATCACGGCGGCTTCCAGTTCCTTCTTGATGGCGGTGCTGCTTGGCCCTCCGGCTTCCATCCGGGTCAGGTAGGTCTCGAAAAAACCATAGATTATCGCGTTGCCGTTTACGTCCTTCGCGAGCGCCTCGCGCATGTCTTTTTTCATTGCGTCATCGATGACAAGCGGGAGCGCCAGGGGATAATAATCGTGGATGAAGGTTTTCTTGTGGAGGGCCTCGAGGTCTATTCCATTCACAGGGCTGTGTTCCATTGGGTCACTCCTCTTCCCGGTAAGGATGTGCTGGCATGGTTGCCCGCGTTTGGATGTTTAATGGGCAGGCTCAAGTCAAACTTCGTTTCTACATATCAAGCACAAAGCACACATCTGTCAAGTGAATAGGACCCGATTGGTATTGATTGCCGGGACCTTTGGCACAATCAGGGTCTGGTTTTTTTCAGTAGGCAAAACATGGGTTTCATCCGGCGAGCTTCGCATGCCTTGACGATCTTCAAATGGCGGGTTTATATGGTTGTTTCCAAAGGAGGTACCATGGCTCTAGGATGCAAGTACGGCACCCACCGCGTAATCGAACCGGTCGGCGCCATGCCGCAGACCGCGCAACGCATCGACAACGACATGTCGAAGGTCTACGACAACGAAATACTGCTCGACGTGATAGCGCTCAACGTCGACTCGGCCAGCTTCACGCAAATCGAGGAAGAAGCGGGCGGGGACACCGACAAGATCGGCAAGAAGATCATGTCGATAGTCGCCGAACGAGGCAAGCAGCAGAACCCCGTCACCGGTTCGGGCGGCATGTTCATCGGCAAGGTGGCAAGGATAGGTTCGGCGCTCAAGGACCGCGACCTCAAGGTAGGCGACAAGATAGCCAGCCTCGTTTCGCTGTCCCTGACCCCGCTCAGGATCAACAGGATCATAAAGGTGATGCCGGAGGTCGACCGGGTGCTCATCGATGGGCAGGCCATCCTGTTCGAGTCGGGCATCTACGCGAAACTCCCGACCGACATGGACGAAGGCCTGGCGCTCGCGGCGCTCGACGTGGCTGGCGCGCCCGCGCAGACGGCGAAGCTCGTAAAGCCCGGCGACAGCGTGCTCATACTCGGCGCCGGCGGCAAGTCCGGACTCATGTGCTGCTACGAGGCGATGAAGCGCGTAGGGCCGACGGGCCGCGTTATAGCGAACATCCGCAGCCAGAAGTACGTGAAGCCCCTGACGGAGATGCGCCTGTGCCACGAGATCGTGATGGCCGACGCCGGAAAGCCGGTCGAGATGCTCAACGCCGTGCTGAAGGCGAACAACGGCAAGGAAGTCGACATAGTCATCAACTGCGTCAACATCCAGGGCACCGAGATGTCGAGCATACTGCCGGTGCGCGACAACGGAATCGTCTACTTCTTCAGCATGGCGACGAGCTTCACCCGCGCCGCGCTTGGGGCTGAGGGAATAGGCAAGGACGTCCTCATGATAATCGGCAACGGCTACACCAAGGACCATGCCGAGATAACGCTCTGGGAACTCCGCGAGAATGCGCAACTCCGCAAATATTTCGAGGATCAGTACGTTAAGTAGCGATGATGAAGATTCGATGTGCAAAATGAGCTTTCAGGTGTAGAATAGTCGAGGCGACAGGAGGACGGCGAGCCGGGACGCGCGAGCGCGCGGAATACCGGTGGGGGCAGTCCGTCTCCCGATGCGTATGCGGCCATGTCGGGCTGGTACGGGTCGAGCCATGCAGACAATAACGTGGGAAGACGGGAAACCGTCTCTCGCCCCGGGGGCTCCCCGTCCCCGGCGTGGCGGGCGTACGCGGCTTTGAGGCATGGCCTTGAAGACGAGCGGACGCGAGCTGGAACGTATCGGAAACCGGATCCGCAAGGACTGGAGGATGGACGAGACCATCCGTGCCGATTTTTTTGATTTCCTGTTTCCGATTCGTATCGTGGAACCAGAGTGCGTGCCATGGAACAACGCCCGGCGATTCGATTGCGCGGGTCTTCCGACTCCACCGGGTTCCATTCCGAAAGGAGTACCCATGGCTCTTGATGGCAAACTGGTCATAACGTGCGCGTGCACCGGCGCGGAGACGACGAAGTCCCAGAATCCGGCGCTTCCAATAAGCCCCGACGAGGTGGCTCGGACAGCGGTGGAATGCAGGGCCGCCGGGGCGGCGATTCTGCACCTGCACGTCCGCGACGACGCCGGCAAGCCGACCCAGAGCGTCGCGCGCTTCAGGGAGGCGATCGAGGCGATCCGTAAGAACACCGATATCGTCATAGAGATAACCACTGGCGGCGCCGTCGGCGACACGGTCGAGGAGCGCCTGCGCCCGGTCAAGGAGCTCGAGCCGGAGATGGCGTCGCTCGATTGCGGCACCGTCAACTTCGGCGACGAGTACATCGTCAACACCCTGCCTACCATGCGCGAATTCGCCTCCGAGTTCCGCAAGCGCAAGGTGCGGGCCACGCTCGAGTGCTTCGACCTCGGCCACGTATACGCGAGCCATTACCTGATCAAGGAGGGGCTGATCGAGACGCCGCTGCATTACGGCCTCGTGCTCAACGTACCCGGCGCCGTGCCGTACAGCGTCGAAAACCTCGGCGCCTTCATCAAGGCCTTGCCGCCGGGCGCCGACTTCACCGTGATGGGCATAGGCCGCTCGTCGCTGCCGGCGCAGTTCGGCGCCATCGCCAACGGCGGCTGGATACGAGTCGGCTTCGAGGACAACGTGTACTGGAGCAAGGGCGTATTGGCGAAGAGCAACGCCGAGCTCGTCGAACGCGCCGCAAGTATAGCCCGCGAAGCGGGGCTGAAACCCGCCACCCCGGATGACGTCCGAAGTTACCTTAAATTAAGAGGCTGATAGACAAGGAATTTGCCACAGAGGTACAGAGACACAGAGGAAGAAATGAGAAGAAATGCAAAGAAAAAAGAGCATGGAGAAGAAAAGGTTTGGAGGAAAAGACAGGGAGGAAGATCAATGTTGAAAAATGAACTATCTTGTCCCTCCCTCATCCGTCTTCTCTGTGCCTCTGTGTCTCTGTGGTTCAAATTTACTTTCTTTTTCTGCACCTCTGTGGTGAAAAATTGATAGGAGAAATTTATGCACGCATACCCGTCGTTTGATTATAGAAGAATACCGCTTTACAAGGACGTGACGCCGGAGCAGTGGAACGACTGGCACTGGCAGATGAAGAACGACATCAAGGACGTCGATACGCTGGCGAAGGTGATCCCGCTCTCGGAGAAGGACAAGGCCGACGTCAGCGAGGTGCTCAAGGTGTTCAGGATGGCCATCACGCCGTACTACGCGTCGCTCGTGGATCCTGAAAACCCAACGTGCCCGGTACGCCTGCAGGCGGTCCCGCGCCTTCCGGAGACCCGCTTCGACGCGAGCGACCAGGAAGATCCGCTGCACGAGGATTCGGACAGCCCGGTGCCGGGACTTACCCACCGCTACCCGGACAGGGTGTTGCTCCTGGTCACGCACGTCTGCTCGATGAACTGCCGCCACTGCACGCGCAGGCGCATGGTCGGCGAGGAGGACCTGAACCTGCTCGACCACCAGGTCGACGAGGCGATAGCCTACATCGCCAGGACCCCTATTGTCCGCGACGTGCTGATTTCCGGAGGCGATCCGCTGATCCTGTCCGACGAGAAGCTCGAGCGCATCATCTCCAAGATCCGGGCGATACCGCACGTGGAGATAATCCGGCTCGGGACCCGCACCCCGGTGGTCATGCCCCAGCGCATTACCGACGGCCTCGTGTCGATGCTGAAGAAATACCATCCGCTGTACGTCAACACGCACTTCAACCACCCCAAGGAGATTACCGCCGAATCGCGCGAGGCGTGCCGCAAGCTCGCCGACGCCGGCATCCCGCTCGGCAACCAGAGCGTGCTGCTCCGCGACATCAACGACTGCCCGGTGCTTATGAAGCAGCTCGTGCAGAAGCTTCTGTCGATCCGAGTCAAGCCGTACTACATATACCAGTGCGACCTTTCGCGCGGCATAAGCCACTTCCGCACGACTGTGAGCAAGGGCATCGAGATCATCGAGAACCTGCGCGGACACACCTCCGGGATGGCTGTCCCGACATTCGTGATCGACGCGCCCGGCGGCGGAGGCAAGACCCCGGTGATGCCCGACTACGTGATATCAAGCAACGACAAGCGCGTGATCCTGCGCAATTACGAGGGCGTGATCACCACTTACGACGAGCCCGACGGCTACCACGAAGACTGCGGCAAGTGTCGCATATGCTTCGACGAGCCGCAACTCAATGCTACGTGCGGTGTCGCAAGGTTGTTGTCGGGAGACGAAAAGACGTTGGAGCCGCAGGGCCTGGTCAGGGCCGCCCGAGGCTCGGCAACCTTCTCGCCAAGAAAGAAGAAGTAGAACTGTAGTAGAAGAATTTGCACAGAGACACAGAGAAGATGAGGAGAGATGAGGCAAGAAATGAAAGAGAGAGTTGATGCTGGAACATGATACATTGAGCGACCGGATAATTGGATGCGCAATAGCCGTTCATCGCGAGCTGGGCCCCGGCCTCCTTGAATCAATTTATGAGGAAGCGCTGTGCCTTGAACTTGCGGAAAGCGGTCTGTCGTTTAATCGCCAGATTGAATTGCCTGTAATCTATAAAGGAACCCTTCTTTCAGGTTCATTCAGGGTAGATATAATTGTTGAAAATTCCATAGTACTCGAGCTCAAATGTGTTGATGTGATCATTTCGATTCATAAGGCTCAACTTCTATCGTATTTACGGCTCGGAGGCTGGAAAACCGGTCTCCTCCTGAATTTCAAATCCACCGTCCTTAAAAATGGTATATTCCGGATAATGTTATGAGCAAAAAACATATCTGCATTTCTTACCTCATCTTCTCTGTGTCTCTGTGTTCAAAATCTTCGTCCAAACTCGCGGAGCAATGTCATGCTTGACTGGACTGAGAATTTTATTGGCAAGGTTACGTTCGTGACGGGGCCGGGGAAGAATTGCGGCAAGACGACGTTGATGAACAGGGTGGCACAACTGGCCAGGCGCGTGGCCGTCCTGGCGGGAAGGCCGGGTCCGGCGCTGCTGACGGTGGGCTATGACGGCGAGGCGCGGGATTACCTGGCCGGCGCACGGAAACCCGCGGTACCCGTGGCTCCCGGCGATATAATCGTCACGACTGAGCGTTTCGCCCGGCCGTGTTCGCCGGAGATACTCGATGTCGTGCCCGGCTCGACGGCGCTCGGCCGGCTGTGCGTCGCCCGGGCGACCAGGGCTGCGACAGTCGCGCTCGTCGGGCCGGAGGGCAACGCGCTGGTCGCGTGGGCCGTCGAACGCATCGTCGACGGAGGGTTTACCGATACGGTACTCGTCGACGGCGCCTTCAACAGGTTGACGCAGGTCGCGTCGATTCGAGACTCGCGTTTCGTCTATGTATTGCGCGCCGAGAAGGCGAACCGGGGACAGGCCGTCGCCCAGGTGCGCAGGCTCGCGCGTCTGGTCCGCCTGCCCCTCGCCGAGAACACAGCGGCCCTCAAGCCGGGCGGCGGACTTAGTCCGGGGTTTTCGTTCCTTCTCCTCGATGCGCTCACGGCAGAGACCGCCGCCAGGCTGCCGCCAGGAGCGCGGACCATCGTCGTCCCGGATTTGACCAAGGTGTTCCTGTCCGACGCGGAGCTGGCGGCATTCATGCGCGAACGGGAGCTCAGAGTCTGGCGCGCGCTGGGCTTCGGAGGTTTCATAGTCGCGTGCCGTGGCATTTCCGACGACGCTTTTCTCGGCGCCGTGGCCGACGATTCCATATCGCCGCTCATCTCCTTCAATCCGTACGAAGCGGATGCGGGGAGGGTCGCGTGAACGCGGGCGTGAACGGCATATCGGCGGGTGAAGCCTGGAGCTTCGCCAGGGTGGACGAGTTCTGGACGCATTACAAGCCGCTCACGCCCTGGGGAAGGGACGAGGCGGACGCGCGGACGGTTCTCGCCGACCGGGACGAGCTCGGCAGGCGCTACGACGATATCGACGCGGCCCTCGCCTGGATTCGCGCCGCGTCCGATGAGCCTTCGACTCTCGACCGCCTGTCGTACCACCTCAAGCGCATGCCAAGGATTCCGCTTTCCGCCAAGGATTCGTACGAACTCGTCGAGTTGTTCCAGGTGAAGAAGTTCATCGCCAATTACCGGGGGACGATAGAGTCGGCGGGATCCGGGCTGACGGAGCGCTTCGGTCTCGGCTCCTGGGCGGCCGGCTCGGCCCTCGGGGCGCTAGCGGTGGAACTGTCCAAGGGAGGTTCCGACCCGGAAAGCCTCTATCTCGCCGATACGTACGACGCCGCTCTCGCCGGAGCGAGGGCGGGAATCGCCGCCGCTGCCGCCTTGGTTGAAAGCGAGCGGACGCGCGCCGAAGCCGCCGCCCTGGAAGTTTTCGGCGTTGTGTTCGACGGGCGGGAGTTCGTGGTGGCGCCGCGGGACGCCGCGCTCGCGATGGCCGGATCCGGCGGGCATTACGGTGTCGAACCCTACGATGATGCGCGCTACGTGGTGCGCATCCTGCCGTCACCGGCCGCCCTCGAGGCGATGGGCAGGCTGGAAGGCTTCCGCGAATCTGAACGCCTGGCAGAGGAACGGGTAGTCGCGAGCCTTTCGGCGCTGGTCCGGGACGCGATGCCGGAGCTGCGACTCGCCATCGCGGTAATAACCCGCTGGGACCGCGCACGCGCGGGGGCCGTCCTGGCCATCGAGTTCGGCATGAGCCGGCCGGTTCTCGACGCGGACGGCATGGAGTTGGAAACGGCGCGCTTCAAGCCGTGTGAGGACGAATGCCTGCGTCTGGGCCTTGAATATACGCCGCTGTGCGCGCGTTTTGGCAAGAATGCTGTAGTGCTGTTCGGCTCCAACATGGGCGGCAAGACGGTGGTCCTGCAGACGATAGCATTCTTCCAGTTGGTAGCCCAGGCGGGGCTGTTCGTACCGGCGGGGCGTTTCGGTACGCGCGTCTACGACAGGATCGAATACGTCGGCGAACGGGGAGGAGAGCGTCTGGCGGGGCTCTCCGGCTTCGGCCTCGAGGTGTGGCGCCTGGATGCGGTGCGGTCGCCAGCGGTAAATGGCGGGAAGGGCGTGACGCTCGCGGTCTTCGACGAGCTGGCCCGGACGACCGGTTCGCACGAAGCAGAGGCGTTGCTGTCGGCGGTCGTCGAGGCCTACGCCGGTACCGCCGACAGAGCTTTTTTCGCCACGCACTTCCGGGGCGTAGCCAGGGTGGACGGGGCGGAATACCTGAAAATGCGCGGGCTCGACAAGGCCGCGGTGGAGACGTCGTTGCTCGCGGCCAAGCGACCGGGGCCCTCGGACGATGACGTAGCTGGCGACGACAACGTAGTTGGCGACTGTTCCCTGGCCGCGCGGCTCGCGGGCATCAACAGGTTCATGCGATACGAGGTGATCGAAGATGGCGGCTCGTCGACCGAGAGCGACGCGCTGGCTATAGCGTCGCTCTTGGGACTGGACGAGCATATAATCGAACGGGCGCGATGGTTCCTGACGAAGGGTGGTGTATGAGAAACAAGCTGAATCTACCAGACGAGCGCGTGGCGTACGCGAGGGAATTGGCCGGGCGCATCACCGCGCCGGTCCAGGGATTTATCGAGAAGCACAGTTCGGTGGCAGTCGAGCGGGCTTCGCTCCGGCTCGCCGGGGCCGATGGCGCGGATGCCGACGGGATCCCGGTGCCGAACCTTGTGGTCGACAGGATAAACGCCGCGGGCGCCCTCGAGGACGGCGCCGTCACTCGGTATGTAAACGCTCTTCTGAAGGCTGGCGGCACGGTCCAGGCCCTGAACGACAGGATAGCCTCCGGATTCGACGTGATGGGCGTAACCCTGGGCGACCGCAAGTCCATCGAAGCCAAAGCCGACGAACTGGTCGCCGCCTCGCTCAAGCGGATAAAGAATAATCGCGGCTTCCGCGAGACCAAGCTCGAACAGTGGAAGGGCCGCAACAATAGCCCGCTTCTGTACCTGATAGTCGCGACCGGCAACATCCACGAGGACGTGAAGCAGGCCGCCGCCGCCGCCGGGCAGGGCGCCGACGTGATCGCCGTCATCAGGACGACCGCGCAGAGCCTCCTCGACTACGTGCCGTTCGGCGCGACGACCGAGGGCTTCGGCGGCACCTACGCGACGCAGGAGAACTTCAGGTTGATGCGCGCCGCCCTCGACGAGGTCGCCGAGAAGCAGCAGCGCTACATCCGCCTGACCAATTACGCGTCCGGCCTATGCATGCCCGAGATAGCGGCGATGGGCGCGCTCGAGCGGCTCGACATGATGCTCAACGACTCGATGTACGGCATCCTGTTCCGCGACATCAACATGT
>CAZKJA010000138.1:0-9174 GCA_964552925.1 uncultured Treponemataceae bacterium | reverse complement strand
GGCCGCTCCGGGCGGAGCCGCCGGCGACCCGGGCTGAGGCGCCGACGCGATCCTGTGCTGAAGGCGCCAGGGCGGTCCCGGAAGCGGCGGCGTCAGGCCGGGCGGTATTCCCGTATTGCGTCGAACATTGCGACGACGTTCTCCACCGGCGTCTCCGGCAGGATGAAGTCGTGGCTGGCGCCGGCTATATGGCCGCCGCCGGGCGAGTAGGCATCCATCGTCTCGATTGTCTTTTTCCTTACCAGTTCCGGCGTACCCTGTATGAGCGCGGCCTTGCTGTCAACGCCGCCGTTGAGCACCAGGGCATCGCCGAATTCACGTTTAAGCGAATGAGGTTCCATGCCGGCGCAGTCGGGCTGGAGCGCGTGGAGTGCGTCGACCCCAGCCTCTATCATCGCCGGTATCAGCGGCCGGAAGCCTCCACAGCAATGGAGCATAAGTTTCATGCCGTTCCGGTGCGCAAGTTCCGCGTGCGCCGCAAGGAGGGGTGCCATGAAGCGCTCGAACAGCTCCGGTCCCAGGAGCGGTCCGGTCTGGCCGCCGAAATCGTTGCCGATGAAGTAGATGTCGATGCAGTCGCCCGCTGCCTCGAAGGCGCGCTCCGAGGCAGCCAGGTAGTAGCCGTTGATCCGTCCCAGCAGATCGTCGACATACTCCGGCTGGTCGTACATAAGGTAGTACAGGTTTTCCATGCCGACCAGGTCGATGGCGTCGTGCCAGAACGGGGACCATTCTCCTCCGAGTATGGCGAAGCGCCCGCCGTACGCGAGCGCGGCGTCCCTGATGCCCGACACGTCGGCCCACGCGGGATCCGGCCAGGGGTAGGCTTCCAGGTCGGCCATGCCCGTCTTGCCGGCCAGCGGGTGCGTCATAGGCTCCCCGTAGAAGAGGCCGGTCCGCTCGACGCCGAACGGGCTGACCCAGGTCGCTCCGGGCGAGAGTCGGTGCGCGGGACCCGCCCAACCCGAGCCGACGCGGCGGAAATCGTCGCCCAGGCGGAGGCGCAACGCCTCCTCGTCCGGCAGGCCCAAGGCTTCCGCCGCGAGGGCGATGAACTCAGGCGAAGCCCCGAGCCACTTTGCCAGAACCGGCGTCTGACGGTGCGCGAAGGCCTCGAGAACGGTCTCGCGCGGCGTCATCGCTTCTTTTCCGCTCGCCTGACAACGTCCATCGCGGCATCGGACCAGGTCCAGAGGTTTTGCGGCTTGTAGCGGACTGTCGATATGTCCTTCATTATGAACTCGATATGGCTGTCGTCGCCGCCCGCGGCTATGGCCTTCTTCAGGGTATCCTCGACCGCCTCGCGGCTGAAACCGTCGTCGACGAATATCGCCGGGCTAGGCTTGACGCTTGCCGCGTAGTCGCCGGCGAGGGCCGGAAGTATCCTGGTCAGGTCGTTCCAGGGGCTGACTGACACCTTGCGCAGGTTCGGGATCTTGCGCAGAAGGTGGACCTTGTTCTGCAGCGGTTCGCAGCAGCCGTAGTAGGTGAGGCCCCAGCGTTCTAGCCAGCGGAAGTCGTGCCGCATTGCGAATTCCCAGTGCATCTCGGGCGAGACCTCGGAGAAAATCTGGGCGTTGGAGCAACCCCACATATTGTGCGGCTTGACGCGGGCAGGAGTGTAGTCGTCCCCGGGCAGCTTGCTCACGTAACCGTAGCCGCCGGAGCCGATGCGGGTGTTGTCGTTGTCAAGCGACAGGAGGTTCTGCAGGACGAACTGGTCGAGTTCGACCATCCAGGCGTCGACCATGCGCTCGACGGCGGCGTTTACCATGTCCGGCTGCTCGTACAGGGCTATCATAGCCTCCTGTACGCCGGTCCAGCGTATAAGGTAATCCCAGGGAGTGAACCAGATATGGGTCTGGCCGACTTTCTTCACCGGCATTATATCCTTGAACAGGTCCCGCATCGTGGAGAAGGCCAGCTCGGTCATCCGCTCGTTGTGCGTGACCCTGGGCATCTTTATTTTTTCGATGTCCTCCATCGACGCGATCTGGATGTGGAAGTGCCGCGAGACTATCTCGTTGCCTTCGTCGGTCCTGGCGACGTCGACATCCTCATGTATGCCGAAATCCGTCGAATGGATCGCGAGCGGGCAGTCTAAATAGTCGCTTACTACCATGTCGCCGCGCATGTGTTTCCACTGGTAGATTGTCCGCCGTATGCGCGTCTCGAGTTCCCTCGCCCAGGGATGGACCGTGCGCACGGTGAGTTCGTCGTCGACGTTCATCTCGTGCCACGGGATCTCGTTTATCCACACCATGGGCCGTACCGAATCGAGGTCGTTCAGCCGCCTCCACAGACGGGCAGTCTCGGCGTGGACAGGTAGAGCCGCTATGCCGGCAAGTTCCGTACCAAGGCGGCGGAGGACTTCCTTGTCGCCGGCGCCGAGGAGCAGTTCGTCGAAATCGGCCTGGGGGGCGTAGGACCCCGGATCGTGCAGCATTGGAACCTCCGGATCGATCTTGACTGCATTCTACGGGCGCGAGCGTGGAATCAACAAGCAAAAATATCCCGCAAACCGATGCATCCACTGCTAAATTTTTTGTTTTCATGGCGAATAGACCATGATTTGGTAAATATTTTACCAAATTATAAAGACTGCTTATGGAAAAACAAGGGAAATAAAGCTGTAAATATCTGCCAGAGAATTTCTCGCGAAAACAGAGCCTGTGCGCCTTTTACTGAAGCCTCAATTTTAAGAAGATGCTAATTATATGTAAGTGATATAAATAGATGTTTCGCTACGATGCCCTTGTCCTTTTTTAAGGCATTGTGTCTGTTTGGAAGTCTGGAAAATTCCAGCTTGCGTGTGGCGAGGCTTATGAACAAGGCAAATATCTATACACGGATTGGTGAAATATTATGATGAAATTTCTTGACAGTTGGTGAAAGCGTGTTACAGTAGGGCGTACGCCGAGGAAAAAAGGGGGCCGTATGGTCCGTTATGGACAAGTCATAAAAGTCGGCTCAGGGAAGCTCGACGAATACGTTAAATACCATGCCGCGGTCTGGCCCGGCATACTTGCCAAGATCACGGAATGCAATATCCGCAACTACTCCATCTACCACAAGGACGGCCTTCTTTTCGCGTACTTCGAATACGCTGGATCCGATTTCGACGGCGACATGAAGAAGATGGCCGACGATCCCCTCACGCAGAAGTGGTGGGACATCATGAAGCCCTTGCAGGAGCCGTTGCCGACCAGGACTCCCGGCGAGTGGTGGGCGAACATGGACGAAGTGTTCCATCTAGATTAGGAGGGTCCGACATGGCTGCTTTGCAAAGGACGGCATCGTGCCTCCTGAAACTGGACAGGATGAACAAGACCCTCAGGCACGAGGAAGCCGACCGGGTACCGGTAAGCGATTATTTCTGGACATCCTTCCTCAACCGCTGGAAGAAGGAGCTGGGGCTGCCCGCCGACGCGGATATCTACCGCTATTACGACCTCGACTGGATAACGACCGTCCCGAACATGGATCCCCACATCAAACCCTTCGAAATCATCAAGGAAGAGGAGCACGACACTGTGCTCAAGACCGGCTTCGAGGCCGTCATCCGGCGGCGCGAAGGCGTGCAGATGCCGTATTTCGAGCACTTCGAGACCGACTCCGTCGAGAAGATGATGGCCTTCCAGTTCGACGATCCCTGGGACGACAGGCGCTTCTTCTCCGGCGGCGACAACCAGATAGCCGGCATAGGCGACGTTATCACAAGGAACAGCCCGCCCTGGATAGACACCGTCAAGTCGATCCACCCGGATTTCCCGGTGTACGGCTCGATTCTCGAGGGTCACGAGGCGATGTGGCGCGTCGTCGGCTCGGAGAACACATTCATGTGGATGGCCTTGTACCCCGATGAGGTCGGCGCGTTCATACAGCGCCTGGGCGCCTTCCTCATCGAGATGACCAAGGCGCAGATAAAGGCCGGCGGCGGCTTGCTCGACGGCATGGTTATATGGGGCGACGTCGCGTACGTAAACGGCATGCTGTTTTCCCCGGTGTTCTGGCGCGAGCACTTCAAGCCAATCGTGAAGGAACAGATCCGCATCTGCCACGACGCCGGCATTCCTGTAGTCTACCACGGCTGCGGCAACGCCTCGGCGATATACGAAGACTTCATAGAGATCGGCCTGGATTCCTACAATCCGCTCGAGGTGAAGTCCGGCCTCGACGTCGTCGACCTGCGGAGGCAGTACGGCCACCGTATGGGCTTCTGCGGCAACATCGACGCGCTCGCGTGGGCCAACGATCCGCTTCCGGAGCTCGAGGCGCAGGTGATGCGCAAGCTGAACGCTGCGAAGGGCGGCGGTTACATAGTCCAGAGCGACCATTCGGTGCCCTCGAACGTCTCGGCCGAACGCTACGAGTTCGTGCTGAACCTCGTGCGCAAGCACGGGGACTACCCGCTCGACTTGGGGATGTACGACATCCCGGACCTGGGTTGAGGAGCCATCGTGACATCGAGGGAACGCGTACTGGCTGCGATAGCCCACAAGTCACCCGACCGCGTGCCGCTCGACCTGGGGAGCACGCCGAGCTCGGGCATCTCGGCGACCGCGTACGAGCGCCTGCGTAAATACCTCGGCCGAAAGGACGGCGCCACCCTCGTCTACGACGTGGTGCAGCAGCTGGCCCAGCCCGAAGGATGGGCGCTCGACGCCTTCGGAGTCGACGTCGTAGACCTCGGGCGCACGTTCAATACCTCGCCGGATGATTGGTACGACATCACGCTCGCCTCCGGCGACGCCGCCAGGTACCCGACATGGTTCAGGCCCGAGCGCGACGCGGAAGGGGCGTGGCTTGCCCGCCACGGCGACGGCACGATAATCGCAAAGCAGCCGACCGGAGCCGCCTTCTACGACGAGACATGCTTCCCGTGGATGGACGCGTGGCCCGCCGATTTCAGCGGACTCGACGAGGCGATGGGCAAGGTCCTGTGGTCGGCCTTAGTGCACTCGCCATGGGACAACGCCGGCACACCCGGCTTCTGGGAGAAGCTGCGCGCCAACGCGCTCGAGCTGCGCAGGACCAGCGACCGGGCTATCATGGTCGTCGTGGGCTGCAACCTCTTCGAGTGGGGTACCTTCCTGCGGCGCATAGACAATTTCCTTATGGACCTGCTCCTCGAGCCCGAAAAGGTCGAGGCCCTGCTCGACGCGCTGATGGAGCGTCACCTGGCTACCCTGAAGAAGGTCTGTGACGCCGTGGGCGACGTGGCCGATATAGTCCGCTTCGGCGACGATCTCGGCACCGACCAGGGGCCTTTCATGCAACCCGAGCTGTACCGGACGCTGTTCAAGCCGCGGCACAGGATACTCTGCGACTACGTCCACAAGCACTCGAGCATGCATACTTTCCTGCATTCGTGCGGCTCGATCGACCTGTTGATCCCGGACTTGATGGAAGTCGGGTTCGAGATCCTCAATCCGGTGCAGACCAACGCCCGCGGCATGGACCCGGAACGCCTGAAGCGCGACTTCGGCAAGGACGTCACGTTCTGGGGCGGCGGGGTGGACACCAGGACTATCCTCAACAACGCCAGCCCGGCGGAGGTGCGCAAGCAGGTGACCGAGCGCCTCAAGGTCTTTTCTCCAGGCGGAGGCTTCGTCTTCAATACGGTGCACAATATCCTGCCGGACGTGCCGCCGGAGAATATTGTCGCCATGTACGACGCGGTAAGGGACTACAATGGTACAAAGTGAAAGCTCGAGGATGCGGCGATGAGTCAAGACCGCATAGGCCTGGCCCTCGAGATGAGGCAGGTAGGCAAGACCTTCCCCGGTACCATCGCCGTCGATTCGGTCGACTTCGAGGTGTACGCCGGCGAAGTGCACGCGCTCGTCGGCGAGAACGGCGCGGGCAAATCGACGCTTATGAAGATGCTCGCCGGCTCGTTCGACGACTACACGGGGCAGATCTTCATAAACGACAGGGAAGTATCGCTTCACTCGCCTTCGGTCGCCAAAAAGTACGGCATCGGGATGATCTACCAGGAACTGTCGCTCGCCAAGCCGCTGAGCATCGCCGAGAACATCCTCGCCGGCCACCTGCCGCACAAAGGCTCTTTCATAGACCGGAAGGCCATGCACACGGAAGCCAAGCGCCTGATGGCGAGGGTGGGCCTCGACCTCGATCCCGACCTGCCTATAGAAGACATAAGCCAGCACGAGGCCCAGCTCGTCGAGATAGCAAAGGTCTTGGGCAACAACCCCTGCATCCTGGTGATGGACGAGCCGACGAGCGCCCTGTCCCACGAGGAAGTCGAGCGTCTCTTCAGCATCATCGACGTGCTCAAGAAGCGCGGCCTCGCCATAGTCTACATCTCCCACCACTTGCCTGAAATATTCCGGGTGGCCGACCGCGTCACGGTGATGCGCGACGGAAGGAAAGTGGCCACGAAGGACGTCGCCGAGGCGACACGGGAAGAGATAGTCCAGATGATGGTCGGCCGCTCGGTAAAGGAATTCTACAAGCGGCGCGAGCGTGAGATAAGCGGGACGCGCTACGTCGTCAGGAACCTGTCACGCTGGGGTTTCTTCCACGGCGTCGGGTTCGAGGCCAGGCGCGGGGAAATACTCGGGATTTGCGGCCTGTCCGGGGCGGGCCGCTCGGAACTCGCCAGGGTGCTTGTCGGGCTCGATGCCGCCGACTCCGGCACCATGGAACTCGACGGCGAGAGGCTCCAGGGCAAGGGCATGGCCTACTATCTGGCCAAAGGCGTCGCCTACCTGACCGAGGACAGGAAATCGGAGGGGCTTGCGCTCCGCCTTTCAGTCGAGGACAACATACTCGCCACTATCATAAAATCGCTGACCAAGGGTTTCTTCTACAACAAGAAGGCCGGCTCCGGCACTATGGAAGCCTTGATAAAGGAACTGTCGGTATATCCGCCCGATCCGGCGCGCACGGTCGGGAACCTTTCCGGCGGGAATCAGCAGAAGGTGCTGCTCGCCAAGTGGATGGCAGGCAAGCCGAAGGTGCTGGTCCTCGACGAGCCTACCCGCGGCGTCGACATCGGCGCAAAGATGATAATCCACGAGGCCGTCGAGCGGATGGCCGACTCTGGGAACACGGTCATCCTGATATCGTCGGACCTGCCCGAGCTCGTCGGGCTGTCGGACCGGGTAATGATAATGCGCAAGGGCAGGTTTACGAAGGAACTGCCGTACGAGCGATGCACCGAGGAAATACTGCTCCTCGCGGCCAACGGCGAGGAGACCGCATGAGTATTGAAAAAATCGAGCCGGCCACCGGCGACGCCAAGGACCTCCGGAGCACGGGCTCCAACCGCCTCGGCGGTATAGTCAACCAGGTCGGGATCTACGGCATAGCGCTGCTGTTCATCGTTGTGGGCGCGATAATGCAAGGCCTCGGGATCATAAACAATTTTTTGTCGGCGCAGAACTTCGTCAACATAATCGACGCTGTCGCCCTCCTTGGCATAGTCGCGGCGGGGATGGCCTTCGTCACCTACTCGGGGCATTTTGCAGACATGTCAACGCCGACGACGATGGCGCTCACCGGCATAGTCAGCGTCGAGATACTTGCGTACGGCTTCGTCCCCGCGATGCTGGCCGCGCTGGCCGTCGGGCTCCTCATCGGCGTTATTAACGCCGTCGTCATAGGCAAGTTCAAGGCCAACCCCATCATCTGGACCCTGGCGATGAATTACGTGACTATGGGCGTCATCCGCTTCGTGTGGGTGAACAAGCAGATATACCCCGACATGAAGACCGACGACGCGCTCGTCCTCTCGCTGTTCGACAACATCTTCCGTTACAGGTTCTTCAATTTCATCGGCCTGCCGGTCGTTGTGATGGTAGTACTCGTCGTGGCGGGACACATCGTCATGACGAAGACAGCGTACGGTGCCAGGCTCAAGCTGACCGGTTCCGCGAGGAAGGCGGCCAAGTTCTCCGGCATCGACGTGGAGAAGGTCGTCGGCATCGCGTTTGTGATCGCGGCCTTCACCGCTACGATCGGAGGCCTTACGGTGACCTCCCTGTCGCGGGTCGGCGCCTGGTACAACGGCGCGGGCTACGACTTCAAGGCCGTTACGGCGATAGTCATAGGCGGCATGACCCTCGCGGGCGGCCGCGGCACAATCATAGGCGTGATAGGCGGCGCCTTCGTCATCGGGCTCATGAACAACATCATGACCCTCCTGGGGATAGGCACATTCTCCCAGGACATGATACGCGGCGCGATATTCATCGTGGTCGTCGGTATAAACGCTAAATCCTTGCGGAGTCTGGGGCGTGACGATGCTTGACGAAAAGAAGCGCATGAGCGGCAACCGGCTGTTGGCCCTTGTCGACAAGTACAGGATTTTCATCCTCTTCGTCATAGTGTTCGGCGTGATGACGCTGTTCGCCCCCAGGTTCTTCAACGTCTTCAACCTGACGTCGATAATGAAGGTCGTCGCGATGAACGCCTGCGTCGCGATAGGTTTCACTATCGTCATGATCTGCGGACAGCTCGACCTGTCGATAGGTACGGTGATCACCTTCGCCGGCGTGCTCGGGCTTTCGCTCAAGGGCGCCCTTGGCTACGCGGTGTCGGTCCCGGTCGCCATCGCGGCTGGAGCCTTGGTGGGCTTGTTCAACGGCCTCCTCGTGACAAAAGCCAAGATCAATTCCTTCATCGTCACGCTGGGAACCATGACTATACTTCAGGGGGCGATCTACACGCTCACAAAGGGCAACACGATAAGCCTCTCGACACCCGACGCCTTCGCGGTCTCCGATTTCCTTGCCAAGCCGCTCTTGCCCCTTGTCACGCCGAGGATCCTTATCACGGTCGCGCTCGTCGCCGTCTTCGAGGTGTTCCTCCGGAAGACTCAGGCGGGGCGCAACTTCTACCTTGTCGGGGGCAACAAGAACACCGCGTGGCTTGCCGGCATCAAGACCGACACGTACCTGATCGCCGCCTTCGTCCTCTCCGGCACCATGGCAGCGATAGGCGGCGTCTTCTTCGCGATGGAATCGAGCGCCGCGACCCTCAAGCTCGGCGACCAATCGCTCATGTACGTCATCTCGGCGACCATCATCGGGGGCACGGCGATGTCCGGGGGCAAGGGAGGCGTGTTCAGGACGGTCGTGGCGATCCTGACGCTCGAGATGCTCTACACGGGGATCATACTGTTCGGACTTGGCAACGAGGTGAAGA
>CAZKJA010000137.1:0-9176 GCA_964552925.1 uncultured Treponemataceae bacterium | reverse complement strand
TTCCACCAGGCAGGTCCCGGGGTAGACCGACGCGCATGCACGCGACGGGATGTTGGGCGACGGTAACGGCCACGGAAGGCCCGTCTCCTCCCAGCGCATCGACCGCGTCCAACCCTCAAGCGGTACCACCTCGAGCTCGACGCGCGGGAAGTACTCACCCTTGAGGTAGGCGGCGAATTCCCCGACCGTCATGCCGTAGCGCGGCGTGAGCCCGTAACCGCCCACGAAACTCCA
The DNA here is from genome assembly GCA_964552925.1 of uncultured Treponemataceae bacterium. Classification (GTDB taxonomy): domain Bacteria; phylum Spirochaetota; class Spirochaetia; order Treponematales; family UBA12059; genus SZUA-370. Next base: position 8,942 of record CAZKJA010000137.1, on the reverse strand, counting down.
CGCGCCGTCGTTTATCGGCCCGCCTTCCACCTTGTCGCCGCCGATAGGGTTGGGCCGGTCGAGAACGACGAGCGGTACGCCGTGCTCCTGGCTCGCCTCCATCAGGTACGCGAGCGTGTACAAGTACGTGTAATAGCGGCAGCCGACATCCTGCATATCATACACTACCGCGTCCAGCCCGATGAGCATCGAAGCATCGGGCTTCAGCCGCTTGCCGAACAGCGAATACGACGGAATGCCCCGGAATACCTCGTCTTCCACCTGTACCGCGTCCTGCGCCGCTCCGCGGAAGCCGTGTTCGGGGCCGAAAAGAGCTACAGGGCCGAGCCCGGCATCCATAAAGGCTCGCCATGCCGGCCTGCCGTCGGCCAGGATAGCGGAAGGGTTGGTCGCCAGAGCGTATTTGCCGCCCTTCCTGCCGCCGTCGGCGATAAACCGCTCGAGACCCGTTGTTACTCTTTTCGTGATGTGCGTCATCGTGTCTCTCCCCCCGGGGTCAATCATAATTGCTGGTTCCAAGCGATACAAGATTGGACAATCGCTATTCAATGTGGTTCGCAAGACGGGGTGGACTTTCGCGGACCAATGCCCGCCGTTATAATAATCACCATGAGCATCGATGTTGACCGGATCACAAGTAGCGGCCTTTCCGATGGTTTTGGCATCCGGGAGCATATCGTCGTCGAATTGGCGAAGGAAGCGGGGTGGCCGGGCGCGGGGATATTGATGCGGCGCCTGGCTGAGCGTACTAGCTGCCTGACGATGCTGGCAGGCGCGGGGTCGCGCTGGGTGAAGTCGATACAGGATTCCATCGCCGACAAGGACGGAGCCGACTTGGCCGGGATCGATCCGGCGGCGCCCCGGGGGCTCTACCCCGTACCGAACGCGATGGGCTTCGGGCCCGACCCGGTGCCGATAGCGGGCTACGCGCTCGCCGCGGTCCGGGAGCTCGGCCACCATGTCTTAGTGGTGCGCGGGTGGGAACGCGAGATCGCGGAACGCATCCTGATACCTCTCGGCTATCCAGCCGGATCGTGGAATTTCGTCACCCAGTACGCCCCCGGGGGCAAGCCAAGGGGCCATGGCGACGCCGCGTACCAGGCGATGCGGTGTTGGACGGACTCCGAATACGTACTAGTGAATTTCGGTGGTGACGCATCCAGCCCGCTGTGCGCCTTGACCTCCCTCGCGGTGATGGACGCCTTGTCGAGGCGCTTGGGCGACGAGGCGCCGGGATTGCTTATGCCGGTGGCGATGATGGAGTCTCCCGCCTATCCGGTGACCCTGGACGACCGGGGGTTTCCCGCGAGCTTCGGCCATGCCAAGCTTTCTGGCGCTTCTGCCGCGGGCAACACCGCCGCTGGCGGCACGAAACAACCGGGTTACACGAACGTCGGCGTCCGTGTATATCGCGCGGCCGCCTTGAGGCAGGCAATCGAGCGAATAAGGGACGCGTACTGGAAAGCCGAGCGCGGCTACGCGATACCGGGGAACGCGGCTCCCGACGGCGAAACCTCGGGCGGTACCCTGATAGGCGGGGAATTCGCTCTGGACAATGTCGATGCGATGCTTGCCGCGGAAGGGCGGGCGCGAGTACTCGCGATAGCAAGGCCCCAGGAATTATCGCCGGTCAAGAGCCTCGCCGACTTGCCGCGCTTCAATCGGGACATAGGCGTGGTGTGCGGTGACTGGCCTGTGGTCGGCGCCTACTCGAACAGGGGCTTCGGCTTGGCAAAGTAGTAGCCCTGGCCGAAGTCGACCTTGAGCTCGATAAGCTTGTCCTTGATCGCTTCGCTCTTGACGAACTCGGCGATTGTCTTGAGTCCCATCACGTGGCCTATCGAGTTGATCGAGTCGACCATCGTATAGCTGATCCTGCTCTCGTCGATGTTCTGCACGAACGAACCGTCGATTTTCACATAGTCGACGGGCAGGCTGCGAAGGTAGCCGAACGAGGAGAAACCGGCGCCGAAGTCGTCGAGCGCGAAAGTGAAGCCCTCGCTTTTGAGCCTGTTGATGAAGCGCGTCGCGTACGATAGGTTCTGGATGGCGGCCGTCTCTGTCACCTCGAAGCAAAAGTCCTTCGCCGACAGCGAATACTTGTTAAGGAAGTACATGATCGTGTCTATGAGCGCGTCGTCGAGCAAGGAAGGTCCCGACAGGTTGATTGAGAATATTTTCTCCGCCAGCGGCGATTTCTGGTCGGACAGTATCCTGAAGGAGCGCAACGAGTTCTCGAGGACCCAACGGTCTATCTGGGGCATAAGGTTGTAGCGCTCGGCCGCCGGAATGAAGTCGGTCGGGCCCGCGATGCTGCCATCCTCGTTGACAAGCCTGAGCAGTATCTCGATCTTCGGCTTCAGGCCGCTGTCTGGATCGAGAGGCTCTATAGGCTGGTAGTACAGGATGAAGCGGTTTTCCTCTACCGCGCGGTTTATCTTGCCGATCCATTCCATGTCGCCGCGGCGGCGCATGAACTTGCTCTCCTTGGGCTGGAAGATTGTGGTCTTGTTGCCGCCTTCTTCCTTGGAGATGTGGCACGCGTCGTCTGCCGCTGCGAGCACCGCATGGATGTCTCCGGTTTCGCGGTCTATAGGGACGATACCGATGCTCAGCGATATGGGAAAGGCCATGTTTTGCCACTGGAAACGTTGCCTCTGGACGGCGCCCTGCAAGCGGTTGCCGACGTTCGTCGTATCGTCGGTCTCGCAATTCATCAGGATGATCGCGAATTCGTCTGCCCCTATGCGCGCCGACAGGTCGTTGCGTTGGATGTTCGTCTGGATGTGGCTTGCAACCTGTCGCAGGAGTTCGTCGCCCGCGATTGTCCCGCAGGTGTCGTTGACCGCCTTGAACCTGTCGATGTCGAGCACGAGCAGGGAGTGCGAACCGCCGATGAGCCGCACGTTCTTGAGTATCTCGCCTAGCTTGTAGCTGAACTCTTCCCTGTTCGACAGGCCCGTCAGGCTGTCGTGGCTGGATTGGTAGTTGAGCGTCTCGGATAGCCTGCGCAGTTCCGTGACGTCGCTCAGGGTTATCAGGTAACCGTTTGTCGCGTTGGACCGCTCGTGTATCCTGGTGATCGAGCCGTCGAGCACGAGCGTCTGCCCTGCCTGGTTGCGGAGCGTCACGTCGTTGAAATAGGTCGAGTGCTCGCCTACGTTTGTGACGCCGGACAGGATATCCTTCTTTGTCGTCGATTCGGTGAGCGTAAGGAATCGAGAGATGCTCTTGCCCTTGGCCTCGTCTTCCTTGGCACCGGTGATGTGCTCGGCCACCTGGTTCATGAACTGTACGTTCAGGTCCATGTCCGTGGCGATGATGCCGTCGTTGATAGACTGGAGAATCGCGCTGAACAGCTGTTCCTGCCTGGTCAGCTTGCGCGCCATCTCGTGCTTGTACAGGGCAATATCGATGGTTGTGTAGAGTTCGCGTTCCTTGAACGGCTTGAGGATATACCCGTACGGCTGTACTTCCTTGGCGCGCTCGAGCGTTTTTTCGTCGGTGTAGGCGGTGAGGAAAATGAACGGAATGTCCTTGGTGACCTTGATCGTCCTGGCGGCCTCGACGCCGTCCATGCTCCCGGCGAGCATGATGTCCATCAAAATGATGTCCGGTTCCAGCGACAGAGCCATGTCGACGGCTTCCTTGCCTTCGCCCGCCATTCCGACCACGATGTACCCGAATCGCTCCAATCGTCGCTGGAGGTCTATCGCAATGATTTTTTCGTCTTCGACTATAAGGATGCGTTCATTGTTCACGGCAATCGCTCCAAGACATGGTTTCACCGCCTCGACGCTTAAGTATATACGTATTCTTCCAATAATCGATAGGCTGTCACTGATAATTGGTTTATTAAAACGCGGACCGGGCGATCGCTCCCGCGACTCCCGAGCCCAGGATCACCCACAGCGGGTTGATCCTGGTGAAGGCGGAAACCGCGAAAGCGACGATCGCGAGGATGGCATTGGGCCAGGAAGCGACAGCGGAAGGCGCGAATGCCCAGACTGTCATAGAGATCAGGCCGATAGTACCGGTTTTCAGGGCCTCGGTAAGGGAGCCTGCCTTGCGGGACGCCTTGGCGAACATCGTGCTGACGACCAACGCGAGCGCTATCGGTACCGCCACGACGGATAGCGTCGCTATGGCGGCGCCTGGCAACCCGTGGAGCCTGAAGCCGACGATTGTGGCCGCGTTAAGCGCAACGGGCCCCGGGGTTATCTGCGCTATCGCGACGAGACGGGTAAACTCGGTCGCCGATAGCCATCCCCTACCCACGATTTCTGTCTGTATTATGCCGACTATCGTCCATCCGCCTCCGTACGAGGCGGCTCCGATCTTCAGGAACGCCAGCATGAGGTCAATCATGCCTTGAGCCTCTCGTACACCCAGGAGAGCGCCACTACGGTGAAGAACACGGGGACGGCCCATCGGCCCGAGACTACCATGGCCACCGCCCCCGCAGCGGTCATGAGCGCCCGGGGAATCGACCAGGCGCGCTTGCGGACCATGTTGAAGGCGAGGGCGGCGGTAAGTCCCGGCACGACCGCGAACGATCCGTCGAGGAAGCCCTGCACCGCGGGCCAGGAGCCCGCGTGTTCGAGTACCTTGGCGAGCGCTATCATGGCTACGAACGGGGGTAGCAGTATGCCAAGGAAGGCGGCTGTGAAACCGGGGAACCCGGCGACCCTCCGCCCCACGAACAAGGCGGTGTTCAACGCGAGCGGGCCCGGGATGCTCTGGGCCCTGGCGAAAATGTCGTAGAATTCCTTTTCCGGCACCCATCCGCGTTTTTCAACGGCCCGTTGGATGACCGGAACCATTACATAACCGCCGCCTATGGTGATGGCGGAGATGCCGAAGAAAAACATGAATATCTTGAAGAATCCGGGGGCGGGCCCGTCTGTGTCGGTCGAACTCACATGCAGGCCTTTCGGGAAGCACGCCGGCCGGTCGCCGGCGCGGTACCGCAGTGATGGGAGGCTTTCAGGACGAAGAACGGCACGCTATGGAGTATGGCTACCTTATGCAGGGTTTTGATGCTCGATGGTAGCGCGGGCGGGATGCGTGTCCGCGTGCCATTCTTCGTGTTGCCAGTATGCACCAAATACAATGTTTAGTCTACCCTCCCGACGGAGGGCTCGAGTCTTCCAAGGAGGCCGGTTTCCGGTTTCCCTTCGACCCTGCATTCCTGCCCGCTCCGGAGGTACCAGAGGTAGGCGCTCGCCGGCACACCGAAAATCGACTCGGCCGCGTCGCGGTACACTGACAGCTGGAACTTGTGCTTCGCGGGCTGTACAGTGAGGTCGGTCTTGAAGTCGATAACGACGATTCCTCCACGGCCGCCGTAGACGAGGTCCATCGAGCCGGACAGCAGCACGGGAAGGTCCGCGCCGTCCCGCCAGAAGAAGGGGAACTCGACCTCGAACACGGCCTCCGGATCCAAGGCCGCCTCCTGACGGGCCTTGGCGGCTTCCTGTCCGCGCGGCGAGCCGATGAAGGCGTGCGCGAGCTCCAATGCTTCTCCCGTGATCCTGGCCCCGGCCGCCGCGCTCAGCGCCTCGAGCTCGTGTAGTACGGTCCCCCTCGGCTCCGGTTTCGATCCAGGAGACGTGAGCAAGGATTCTATGAATTGGTGGCACAAGGTACCGAACCCGGCCTCGTCCAGTCCTCCCGGATCGGGCGCTTCAAAGGGTTTCGGCGACAACGCGGCACGTATCGCGGGCGGGGCTCCCTGTGCTTCGAGCCAGGCTGCCGCGCCGGTGACCTGCCAACGGGCCCTGCGCATGCTCACGGTTGCCGCCTTGGCCGAGGCGGTACGCTCCGCCCGCGAACGGCCGTCGTACCGCGACCCCGCGGCCAGATCGTAGTGCTCCTGCTTGGAACGCGGGGGCACGTACTCCACCGAGAATGCCGCGGGCGCGTCGAGAGGACGGTCGGAGAGGAAGTCTCCATCCTTTACGTTGGCGGGTCCGGCCCACGGCCAAGCCTTGAGCAGAAGTCCCCGGAAGCTCTTGCGGCTCTTGTCGGCGTTTTTGGGTACCTTGCCGATCAGGTACAGCCTCGAGATGGCCCTCGTGCACGCGACGTAGAAAAGCCGGACGAGTTCCGCCAGCGATTCGTCCATCGCGGCGGCGCCTTCGCCCCTGTCCAGGACCCTGAGCCTGGTCTCCAGCTCCGCTACGGGGTCGCGCGGCTGGAGCTCCGCGTCGAGCATCCGGATCGAAGTGCCGAAGTTCCCGGACTGCGTGATGGGCGAGCGGATGGAATTGCGGCCGACGCTGTCCAGGTCCGGCACTATGACGACGGGAAACTCGAGCCCCTTGCTCTTGTGGACGGTCATGATGGAAACGCCCCTGGAACTTTCACGCGGTATCGAGCCCTCTTCGTACTTGTCGTACGTCCCTATCATCGGTTCCAGTTCCGCCACGAGGTCGACAAGGCGGTCCCCCCTTGCGTCAGCCGCGCGGGCGATCGCCCAGATGTAATCGAAGTGCTCGAGGAAGGAAGCAACCTCGAGGTTTTCGAGCACGTTCCAGCGCAGGCCGCGCTCGTACCAAAGGTATTCGATCAGCCTTGCCAGGGATTCGCGGTCGGCGTGTTCCCGCAGCCACTGCCAGGTTTCCTTCGCGGCGCCGTAACGGGCGGCTTCGTCCGGCACGAGGGAACTCCCGTCGAAGCCCCAAAGGCCTTCGTCCCCTTCGCTTCCCGGGGACATCGCTTCGAAGACCGAATCGTCCGAAAGCCGTGCAAACGGTCCCCTGAGCACCGCCGCAAACGCGAGCCGGTCGTCGGGGTAAGCCGTCAATCTGAGCATCGCGTACAGATCCCCAAGGATCGACTCGGCGTACAGGCCCGCCGTCGACGCCGCGGTATACGGTATGCCGAGCAGCCTGAAATAGCGCTCGACTATGCTCTGGGTCGTCGTCGACCTGAACAGCACGGCGATATCCTCGTAGCGGCACAGCGCCGCTTCCTTGCCGCCTCCTTGACCCTTGGAGGCGACCTTCGCCTTGCCTACCAACGACAGTACCAGATCGCCCAGGGCCCATGCCTCGGCTTCGCCCGAGTCTACGAAGGCTTCGTCGTCGGGCTCGTTCGACTCGAGGTAGACGACAGCCGCTTCGACGTCCGCCGTCGCCGGTCCGGAACCCAGAGCGTCGAATCGCGCCTCGAAGTCCAGCGCGCCTGGGTCGGCCGGCGAAGGCATTATGCGCGAGAATGTCTTATTGAAAAAATCGATGAGTGCGGGTTCCGAGCGCCAGTTGACAGGCAGGCGGTGCTCACCTAACCCGCCTGGCGCGGCCGCGAGCTCTCCGGACAGACCCCTGAACACCGTGACGTCGGCGCCGCGGAAGCCGTAGATGCTTTGTTTCTCGTCGCCTACGAAAAACAGCACGCCGGGTTCCAGGTCGGCAGGTCCTATCCCGCGGCCACGGCCGGGATCCCGCCTGTCCCGCCTCTCGGCCAGGTAGTACAGGAGCAGCTTCTGCTGTTCGTTGTCGTCCTGGAACTCGTCTACCATTATCGCCTCGTAGCGGGACTTGTACCAATCGCGGAGTTCCAGATCGTCGGCCAGCGTCGCGACCGCCATCGATGACACATCGGCGAAAGCGAGCACTCCCGAACCCGCCCGAGCCTCGGCCGCCTTGGCCACGAAATCCGCGAGCAGCGCTCCGGCAGCGGAGCGCCTGCCGTCCCGCAACGCCTCGCAGGCCAGCATCGCGGCCGCGGCGACCTTCTTGGCTCCCGCGCCGACGTCGTTGTAGTGGACGGCCGCCTCCGACTTGCCGGTGCAGACGCGCAGGGCGGCGACCGCCTTGTAGCTCGCCAGCGCGGCCGCGAGCCCGTCCGGATCTCCCGGGTCCGGTGGGCCGGGCTCCACGTTCGCCGCTACCGCCTGCCATGCCGCGGCTCCGGCCGTCGTGGCCGCGTCGAGTTCCAGTCCCGGAGACAGCGCTTGGTACAAACGGCCATGAAGTTTCACGAGGGCTTCTCCGAGCGCCCGGGTCTGCTGCCCGGCGTCGAAGCGACGGCTCGACGCGATAAGTCCGTGGCGGCCGCCGGCAAATTCCAGCAGGGCCTCGACCGTACCTTCGAAGCCGTTCGCGGCGATGAACGAGGCCGCGATGGGATCGTGCCGCCTGGCGAGCAGGAATCCGATCGTGAATGACTTGAGCGCGTCCGCCGCCGCCTCCTGGTCGATACGGAAGCCTGGCGCGACTCCCCAGCGGGCGCTTGCGTTGCCCGCTATATCCGCGCAGAACGAATCCAGCGTCGACACGCGAGATCGGGGAAAGGCCTCCAAAGCCCGAGCGAAGTCCGCATCGTCGGCGGCGCACTGGATGAGGAGGCCGCGGATGCGTTCGTTCATCTCGGCTGCGGCTTTCCTCGTGAAGGTGAGGCACAGGATGCGCTCTGGCGCGATGCCTCGCTCCTTGACCAGATGGAGGTAGCGGACCGCCAAAACCCGCGTCTTGCCGGAACCCGCCCCGGCGGAAACGACAGCGGACCTGGTTTCGGCGACCGCTGGGAATTGGGTTCGAGGATCCAGGGAAGCCGTCAGTTGTCGCCACGCGTTCATTCTCACCTCACCGTGTAGTGCACCCGGCAGACGGGCTTCAGATCGCAACGCTCGCAGATGGCTTTTCGGTCACCCCTGGCCGGGACGAAAACCTCGCCGGAGTCTATCGTCCTGGCGGTCCGGGCGGCGGCTGATTCGACGGCCGGGCCGACGAGTCCCATCCTGTCGGCGTTTATCGCCGGATCGCCGTCAGGGCCGTATACAAGAAGCAGTCGCCTGCCCTTGCTCCTGTATCCCTCGACCGAAACGTACCAGGCCGATCCGGGCTCATACCCCGCGGCCTTTACAAGTTCGGTATATACGGGGATCTGGATCTTGGCGATCCTGCCATTCTCGTCAGGGGTCAATTCTGCTGCCG
>CAZKJA010000136.1:0-9185 GCA_964552925.1 uncultured Treponemataceae bacterium | reverse complement strand
CTCCTTTCAAACGCAAAAATGCTCTTGCTCAAGTTGCCGTATACCGAACTTCATCCAGCTAAATTACTGAACATTTCTCCACGGGTATATATAATCTTATAAAATCGATCAGCATTTTGGTGAATCCTGGATGTTCGTTGATAACGACCAGGCTTGAATGCAAGTACAATATTAAATATAGTACATTGACAGACACAGTAGTATGATATATACTAGTACTATGGAGGCAGCGATATGAGTGAGAACAAGATCACATCCGACCTGCTTCGCGGGCATACCGACACGATGGTTTTACGTCTTTTAACCGAAGCCGACCGCTACGGCTACGAGATCGTCAAGCTGATCGCCGAGCGCTCGGGAGGCGAGTACGAGTTGAAGGAGGCTACGATGTACTCGAGCGTCCGGCGGCTCGAGGCGGACGGCGATATCGGATGGTATTGGGGCGATGAATCACAGGGCGGACGGCGCAAGTATTTCCGGATTACCGAAAAAGGGAAAGCCGCTTACGTCAGCAACAAAAGCAACTGGGAGTACGCGAAACGCGTGCTCGACAACCTATTGTGAGGAGAATCGAGTCATGAACGAGAAACTGAACGCATATTTGAACGGCGTTTTCGCACCATACGATGGGGTGAAAAGCGTCACCGAATTGAGGGCCGACCTGCTCTCGGATTTGCAGGAACGCTTCGATGAACTCAAGGCCGAGGGCAAGGATGATGAAACGGCCTTTCAGATGACAATCGAGAGCATCGGCGATATAGACCAGACGGTACTGGAGGTCGCCAATCTCTCCCGCTCACTGGAACGGCAGCTTGTGACAAACTTCAATGCGAGCAACCTGCCGAAGAGCGACTTTGCGGGCGTTGTCGCGCACGATGGAAAGTTCACGGCGAGCGCGCTGCGCGGCTCCGACTTTTCCGGCGCGGATCTGACTGGCAGCTCGTTCTATAGCAGCGATGTGCGTGAAGCCAATTTTGACGGCGCAAATCTGACAGACTGCAATTTCTCCACCCTTGACTTGACGGGTGCGAGTTTCAACAAAACAATTCTTGTACGCACCGAATTCAACAAGTCGGGGCTGACCCAGGTAAAATTCACCGACATAAAAATGGTCGATGTAAAGCTGACGATGATTGACCTGAGAAAAACGAACTTTGAGAACTGTACCTTCGATGGTGTGGACTTCAAATACAGCGATCTGCGCGGCATGTGCCTGGACGGCCTGATCTTCACCGGTGTCAAGTTTGACAAGGCGGCGCTGAGCGAAGTCTCGTTCAAGGGCGCGACACTCAGGAATGTTTCCTTCCGTCCTGCGTTCGCCTTGACCAATAAAAATTATCGTGCCATGAAAACTATCCGCTTTGACGGTGCGACAATGGATAAACTGACCTTTGCCGCGCTCAAAGGTTTGGGAGTAGATTTCGATTTATCAAAAGTTATTGTTATATAAGCGAGGAGATGAAGATGCAAAGCACTGCAATCCAAGTGAAGGGACTGCAAAAGTCCTATAAGAAGCTTCATGTCCTCAAGGGCGTGGATTTCGAGGTGAAAAAAGGCAGCATTTTCGCCCTGCTCGGCTCCAACGGAGCGGGCAAGACGACGATTGTCAAAATCCTCACCACATTGCTCGGACAGGATGGCGGAACCGCCACCGTGAACGGCTTCGACCTTGCGTTAATGGCAGAAAGCGTGCGGCAGTCGATCAGCCTTACCGGGCAATTCGCCGCTGTGGATGGAATTCTCACCGGGCGGGAGAATTTGATCATGATTGCCAAGTTACGGCACCTGAAGGACCCTCGCCAGGTCGTGGGCGATTTGATAAAACGCTTCGGCCTGGCCGATGCCGCCGACCGCAGGGTGTCCACATACTCTGGCGGAATGCGCCGCAGGTTGGACATCGCCATGAGCCTGGTAGGGAAACCGCCGCTCATTTTCCTCGACGAGCCGACCACCGGGCTAGACCCCGAAGGGCGCCTCGAGGTTTGGAAAACCGTCAGGGAGCTTGCCGATAATGGTACGACGGTATTTCTGACCACCCAGTATTTGGATGAAGCCGAGCAGCTTGCCGATCAGATCGCCATCCTGCATGAGGGCAGGATCATAGCCAAAGGCACGCTCGCGGAATTGAAAAAACTGCTCCCGCCCGCAAAGGTGGAGTATGTGGAAAAACAACCCACGTTGGAGGAGATATTCCTCGCGATCATCGGGAAGAAGGAGGAGAGGTAATATGGAAGCGATCAAGAAGAACTTGTTCAGCGACATGGGCATCATGCTTGGGCGGTCCATGCGGCATATCTTCCGCAGCATGGACACCATCATCACGGTCGCAATAACGCCGATCGCGATAATGTTGCTTTTCGTTTATGTGTTCGGCGGCGCGATCCAAACCGGCACGGGCAATTACGTGAATTACCTCCTGCCCGGTATCTTGCTGATTACGATCGCAAGCGGCATAGCCTATACGTCTTACCGCTTGTTCATGGATATGCAAAGCGGCATATTCGAACGGTTCCACTCCATGCCGATAGCGCGTTCGGCCGCTCTTTGGGGCCATGTGCTGACCTCGCTGGTATCCAACGCGATTTCGGTCGTCGTCATCATTATAGTGGCCCTCATTATGGGTTTCCGCTCGCAGGCAGGGGTACTGTCATGGCTTGCCGTGGCCGGCATACTCGCGTTGTTTACACTGGCCTTGACTTGGATCGCGGTGATTGCCGGATTGTCCGCGAAATCGGTGGACGGCGCGGGCGCCTTTGCCTATCCGATTATTTTCCTGCCGTTTATCAGCTCGGCTTTTGTGCCAACCCAATCGATGCCGCCGGTTGTTCGCGCCTTTGCCGAAAACCAGCCAGTGACCTCGATAGTGGACGCCATCCGCGCGTTGTTGTCAGGTCAGCCAGTCGGCAATAGCATTTGGCTTGCGCTCGCATGGTGCCTTGGTATTCTCATGGTTGCCTATGTATTCGCCATGCGGATATATAAGCATAAAACAGCATGAAGCTCAACGCGGGCTTGGCGCTAAAACAGTGGAGTCGATGCTTTTAGATGCACATTCAGAGAATGATTCATGCGCGGCAGCCGATGACGAGCGGTTGCCGCGTATGAAACTTGGAAAACTATTACCGCAATCAGTTCTTGAACAGTTTCGTTATCTGCTTCTTGTAGATTTCCGCCACGGCATGGCGTTTGACTTCCTGCTTGGCCGAAAGTTCCTTGCCAGCCTCGAACGGATCCTTGAGCAACTCGAAGCGGAATATACGCTCGAAGCTCTTGAAACCGGTCTTCTGGTTGACGGCCTGGTTGATCTCGTAGTCGATGAGCTCCTTGACCTCAGGCTGGGCGAGGAGCGAATCGTAGTCAGCGAACGAGACGTTGTTGTCCTTTGCCCATGTCGTCACGTAGTCCTGGTCCGGGACTATGAGCGCGGCGAGGAAGTGCTGATCCTGTCCGAGCACGACGGCCTGCTTGATGTACTGGCTGTCGCAGATGCGCTGCTCTATCGGCGTCGGCTCGATGTTCTCGCCGCCGAGCAGTACGATCGTATCCTTGGCCCGTCCGGTCAGCTTGAGGAAGCCGGCAGTGGTCAACATGCCCAGGTCGCCGGTGTTCAGCCAGCCGTCGCCGCTGAGGATCTTGGCGGTCATCTCCGGCTTCTTGTAGTAGCCTTTCATCACCTGCGGACCCTTAGCGTAGACCACGCCTTTCTGGCCGTGACCAAGTTCCTTGCCCGTCTCATCGAGGATCTTTAGCTGCGTGCCATCGATGGCCGGTCCTACGGTACCCATCACCGGCTGGTGCTGGGGTCTTAGCGCTATGACGGGGGCGGATTCTGTAAGGCCGTAGCCTTCGAGCACCTGCACGCCGATCGCGTCGAAGAACACGTCGACCGACGGGGGCATCGCGCCGCCGCCCGATACGCCTGCCTTGAACTTGCCGCCGAGTTTGGCTTTTATCTTCTTGAACACGAGCACCTCGCCCAGCCCGCGCAACGGAGACAAAAGGATAAGGGGAATGATTGCCACGATGATGTCGAGGATGCGTATCCGATTGCCAAAATTGGGTAGCCTGCCCAGCAGCATGTTGCGGAAGTAGGCGAAACTCTTGCCTATGCCCACGAAAAAGCCGAACAGCGCTTTCTTCGAGCCACCCGCCTGCCGGATGCTCTTGAAGATGCCGTCCTTTACCGATTCCCATATGCGCGGCACGCTCGCCATCCACTGCGGCTTTATCGTCTGCAGGTCGGGGAGCATGATGGCGCCGATCGGCTTGGAATACGCGATGGTATCGGACATGCTGACGATCACGTACTGCAGGATGCGCTCGAAGGAATGCCAGACAGGCAGGACCGACAACCAAATGTCGCCGGGCTTGAAGTCGACGATTTTGGGGAGCACCTCGGTCTGGTACAGGAAGTTGCCGTGGGTGAGCATGACGCCCTTGGGTTCGCCGGTCGTGCCGCTCGTGTAGATGATGGTGGCTATATCGTTTCTATTGCCCTTGGCGGCCTCGGCTTCGTATTCCCCGGGATTCGAGGCACGCCGTTTTTTGCCGGCTTCGAATACCTCGGCGAACGTGCGCAGCTCGAGGCCGGCGGCTTGGGCCGATTTGAGCGCCTCGGGGGAAACGGCGTCGTACATCACCGCCTTTTTGAGGCCGGGCATCTCCGCCTTGTGCGCTACAACTTTGGCGAGCTGTTTCTCGTTCTCGAGGATAGCGATCCCGCATTCGCTCCACGAAAGGATGTAGGAAATTTCTCCTTCGGTCGCGTCGCAGCCCCGGGGGACGTCCGCCGCGCCGAGTCCCAGGATCGCCATGTCGCAGAGGAGCCATTCCTTGCGGTTGTCCGCGATCAAACCTACCTTGTCACCTCGAGCCACCCCTATGCCAGCCAAGCCCGCGGCAAGGGCGCCGACTTCCTCGAGCATCTCCTTGTAACTGGTCGGCTGGAAGACGTTGTTCGCGTCCTTGCTGTACTGCATGACGATATCGGGAGTGGCGCGTACTCTCTCCATGAACATGAGCGCGAGTGTCTCAGCCATTGTATGCCTCCGATCGGGGTTGTCGGTCGCGCGGATGGCGCACCGGGGCGCGCCTGGGAATCCCGCGCACTATCGTGACAAGATAACTGAATTTGTAAAATCGTGCAAGTAAAAGTTGCTTGGTTCATCGAAGCTTGCATCTATTCATTTTCGATACCAGCTGTGCGGCGGCTCATAAAAAACCATACAGGAGATGGTGGTGTTTGACCCCGGGATGCAAGCTTCGATGAACTAGATGTAATTCGAGGCTAGTTCCTCGAACCTTGTGGCTGACCACTCTTCAACACCGCAGGGAGTACATTGTGACTTCTAGCTATACCATCAAAGGTACCACGGGACACTCGGCCACAAGGTTCGAGGAACTATCTAATTCGAGGCGGATTATGTCTCGGTCTTGAAACGATCTGTGGGAACCTCTTCGAAATACGCGCGGAACAGCCTCTCGACCTCCTCAAGCCCGTCTGCGTTCTGGATCGCGTAACGGAGGTGGTGGGCGAAGGACAGGTTGTCGCAATAATAAAAGAAGAAGCGGCGCGCGCGGCTCAGATGGAAAGGCTGGGGCAGGTGCTGGCGGATCAGTGACAGCATTCTGAGGCCGATTTGTTCCAGGGGAATCTCCATGCTGAACGACGGGTCCGCTTCCTTGCCGCGAAGCAGCGCGAAGAACCACGGACGTCTGACAGCCTCTCGGCCGACCATGACGCCGGCCGCGCCGTACCCGTCGATGGCGGCCCGGTAGCGCTCGAGGCTCCTGATGTCCCCGTTGCCGATTACCGGAATCCCGAGTGCCGTCGCGGCCGCGCGCACGTACGGCCACTTGCCCGTGCGCCTGAACTTCTCGTGCTTGAGCCTCGGGTGGATGACCAGGTAATCGGCTCCAGAGCTTTCCAGGGCCAGGCAGAAGTCGACCAGGGCGCCTTCGGACTCCTCGTAGCCGAGCCTGAGCTTGGCCGACACCGGGATGCCTGGCGCCGCTTCCCTGACAGCGAGCACGAGCCCCGCGGCCCGCCGGGCATCCTTCATCCAGCTTACCCCGCCGCCGGCTTTCTCGATGTGGGGCGCCGAGCAGCCGAAGTTCAGGTCGATGCCTCCGAGAATTTTTCCGGCGGCTTTGCGTTCACGCTCGAGGCGTCCGGCGGCAAGGGCCAGGGGCTCTATCTCCGAGTCGAACAGCTGGACGGCTGTATGCTCCGGGTCCGGCTCGCTGTCCATGAACCACCGGTCGAACGGCGAGTTTGCAAGGTATCCCGAGGCGCTAGTCATTTCGGTATAAAAGCGGTCGCAGGAGCCGAACGAGGCTATAAGTTCGCGTAGCGGGCGGTGGCTCAGTTCCACCATCGGGGCGAGGAGCAGGGCTCTGGGGGGCAGTGTCGGCATCGGACGGATGATACGCCCTCTTGCCCCAGCGCAACAAGCACGCTTTCGGAGAGCGGCCCGGCCCCTCGACTGCGGCGCTCGCCTCGCGTCATTGACTATCGACGGCTTTGTAGGGTATAAACCCAAGGCGCGAACACCGTCGCGCCCGCGATCAATTTCGCGGTCCATTCACCGGCACTTTCGAAACTTTCCCAGGAGGAATGCGTGAGCGTAAAGATACGGCTTAAGAAATTCGGCGCCAAGAAACGCCCGTACTATCGAATCGTGGTGCTCGACACCCGCCAGGCCCGCGATGGCAAGACAATCGACGAACTGGGGATATACCACCCGATCGAGAAGGAAGGCAACCAGATCCGCCTGAACGAGGAAAAGGTGCGGTCCTGGCTCGCCAAGGGCGCGTTGCCCTCGGACACCGTCCGCGGCATTCTCAACAAGCAGAACATCCGCCTCGGCTGATGCTCGGGGTTCCGCTACAAGCGGAATCCTCTGGCAAGGCGATCGACTGGATTCCTGCCGCGGAAGCATCCGGAGCGGTCGCTGAACGAAAGGGCCGATTTATGGAACGAGACTTCATTGAATACGTAGCCAAGTCCCTCGTTGACGATCCCGCGGCCGTCGAGGTCAACGTGGTCGAGGCGGACGAGGGCACTGTCATCGAGCTGCGAGTGGCGCAGGACGATATCGGCAAGGTGATCGGCAAGCGCGGCCGCATAGCCAAGGCCATCCGGACGCTTCTGTCGGCTACCGCGACGCGCGAGAGTGCCGGACGCGGCGGCAAGGACATCAAGCTACAGATACTGGACTAGGAGTCTGTCGGGCTTATGACCGCGATTGAAATGCAAACGGAAAATTGTTCCTTATTCGGTGCCTTATTGCTGGATTCGGCGTTCCGCGGCGTAAAAAAGGCTCGTCAATCGGGTCATACAGGAAGTATGACCCTCAATCCTCGCCATTTTTCCACTCGCGGCTCGCCTTCACCCAGCAAAAATCCTAAGCCCGACAGGCTCCCAGTGTGGACGAACTAGCGCTCGGCCGCCTCGGCGGCGCCCATGGCGTCGAAGGGCGCATCAAGTTCGTGCCGTTTTCCGGAGAGACCGAGCACCTGCTTTCCCTCAAAGACGCCACGCTGAAGGGCGCGGGACGCACGATGGCCATCCAGATCGAATCCGTACAGGACATCGGCGAAGCCGTACTCTTCAAGATCGAGGGCTACGACTCCCCCGAGGCTGTGCGGATCCTGTCCGGGCTCGAGTTGTGGGCCCCGCGGGAGCAAGCCGCGCCGCTTTCCGAAGGACAATACTATTACGCCGACCTCGTCGGGTGCGAACTCGTCTCGGATGGTCGCGTGGTAGCGTCGGTAGTCGGCGTATGCGACGGCGGAGGCGGCGATCTTCTTGAAGTCGAGAAGGCCGGCGGGGGTTCGTCATACGTACCGTTCCGCAAGGAGTTCGTCGGCACGGTCGATATAGCCGCCAGGCGCATAGAACTTGTCGCTCCCTGGATCCTCGAGTAAAGGCTGAATCCGTGAAATTCGACGTGCTGTCGCTGTTCCCGGGCATACTCGAGGGTTTCTTCACAAGCTCGATCATGGCGCGCTCGGTGGAGCGTGGCTTGGTGTCGTATGCGCTCACCGACATCCGCGACTACGCCATCGACAAACACCATAAATGCGACGACGAGATCTACGGCGGCGGCGCCGGCATGCTCATGCTGCCCGGACCCGTGTCGGCCGCTCTCGAGGCCGTCGACGCAAAAAAGGCCCGCGTCGTGTACGTGTCGCCCGGCGGCAGGCTGTTCAACCAGGAATACGCACGCGAACTGGCCCTGGAGGAACGCCTTGTCATCGTCTGCGGGCGCTACGAGGGGCTGGACCAGCGCGTTATCGATACCTGGGTGAGCGACGAGATAAGCGTGGGCGACTATGTGCTGTCGTCGGGGGAGACCGCGGCGATGGTGATAATCGACGCCGTATACCGGCTCATACCTGGCGTCATCACCGGGGAATCGCTCGACGAGGAGAGCTTTGAAGGCGGGCTCCTGGAGTACCCCCAGTATACACGCCCGGCTGTTTATGATAACATGGAAGTCCCTGACGTTCTTGTATCCGGTCATCATGCCAACATCACCAAGTGGCGCATGAAGAAAAGGCTGGAGAAGACGCTCCTGTATCGTCCCGACCTGCTCCAGGGCAAGGGGCTCGAAGGTGAACTCAGGGCAATGATTGCAGAACTGATTGGGCAAGGGGGAAATACATGAACCTCATCAAGAAGATCGAGGCAGGACAGACGAAGGACCTCCCGGACGTCAAGGCCGGAGATACGGTACGCGTTCACTTCAAGATCGTCGAAGGCAAGACGGAACGGATCCAGCTCTACGAGGGTCTCGTCATAGCGATGAAGAACGCCGGCGTGGGCAAGACCTTCACGGTTCGCAAGAACTCGTACGGCGTCGGCGTCGAGCGCGTGTTCCCCATACACTCGCCGCGCATCGAGAAGATAGAAGTGCTGCGCTACGGCAGGGTACGACGCGCCAAGCTGTACTACATCCGCGAGAAGATCGGCAAGAAGGCCAAGATCCGGGAACTGCTCGGCGGACGCAAGCCTCCCTTCCGCTCGCAGGCGGCCAAGGCTTGAGTCTGTGCGGCCTGTAGGTCCTGACGACAGGATACACGTGCCGCGAAAGTCCAACGTCGGCGATGGCCCAAGGCCATCCGCCGACGTTCGCATTTTAAAAGGCCGCGCCGTACACGCATCGCCGCAAACTCCCGCC
>CAZKJA010000135.1:3233-9285 GCA_964552925.1 uncultured Treponemataceae bacterium | reverse complement strand
GCGTACGTGCCTGCTGCCAAAGCTGCCGAGAAGCCCGCGGCATCCCCATTGTCCGGGACCCCCGGCCGTACCTACCGCAACGAGGTGTGGATCGAAGGCGGCAGCTTCCGCATGGGTTCGGACGTTGGCGAGAGCGACGAGAAGCCTGTGCACACGGTGACGGTATCCGGGTTCTGGATAATGAGCACCGAGGTGACCCAAGGAGACTATCGGGCTTTGATGGGTACTAATCCCAGCAAGTTCAAAGGAGACACATTGCCTGTCGAGCAGGTGAGCTGGTACGACGCAGTGGCCTTTGCGAACGCACTGAGCAAGAAGGATGGGCTTGCCCAAGCGTACTCAACAAATGGAATCAATGTGGGCTGGAACCAGAGCGCAAATGGCTGGCGGCTACCGACGGAAGCCGAATGGGAGTATGCGGCCAGAGGAGGTTCTAAGAGTCGGGGCTATAGGTATGCTGGAGGTGATAGCTCTGAACAAGTAGCTTGGTACAGCGGGAATTCAGGAAATAAAACACAGGCAGTTAGAACCAAAGCGCCGAATGAATTGGGGCTGTATGATATGAGCGGCAATGTATGGGAATGGAGTCACGAGGACAATATCTTTGTAAGTGGAAGCTTGGGTGCTCCCCTCAGCATCAACGTAAGCAAGTACCGAGGGGGATGCTGGAGCAGTGATACATTGATTTCTTATTCTCCTGATTCCGTATACATTCCGCCTCATTACAGCCATAACACTATTGGCTTTCGTTTAGTCCGCAAGCCCTGACAGACCTACGGAAGTGTAAGAAAATTATTATAATTTATAGCGATCACGGCGTGGTACAACCACTCCCCTTCGCACCTTTTCGGAGGCAAGCATGCAAAGGGCTGTAACGTATCAGTTTCGATTGAGCATACTCCTCCTCCTCTCCCTCCCCGCCCTCTTTCCCCTGTACGCCCAGGACGCAACATGTCACAGTTCGCCCCTCTTCCGCTGTACCCTGAGCGGCTACGAGACCTGGTTCGTCGAGTCCCCCCGGGGCAACCTGGCTGTCGCGGGGCTTGGGGGGCTCCAGGGGCCGGTGGTGCTGCTGGAGCGGTCGACGGGTCTGGTGCTGCGGGAACTGTCCACAGATGCCGTAGCCTACGGCGCGGCGTTCAGCGCTGACCAGGAGCTGGTAGCCGTTGCCGAGCGCTACGCCCTGAGAATCTACGAAACCGCGACCGGGAAGCTCCTGTGGGCGCAGGGCCTAGAAATGGCCGGACCCGATATCGCCATCGATGGCCGGGCACTCTATTTTCGCGGCCGGGTCGAAGGCAAGGATGCCCTCTTCCGGCTCGATACGGGAAATCCTTCTGCCCGCAATGCCTGGGTGCAGGAAAGCCTGCCGGTCCTGCCTCCGCAGATCGTACTCGGAACCGGTCAGGCCGCCGGGGCGGCACCGGGAGCATCAGTCCTTCCGCGGGACCTGGCGGGTACCTTCTTCCTGAACACGCCGGCGTTATTCCTGCCCCGGGAAGATCTTCTGGTTTCGCGGGCGCAGGGAGCCGTGGTCCTGTTCGACCGGAAAACCGGTCATCCAGCGCGCATCCTCAGCCTCGGGACATCCAATCCGGAGCTTTTCGAGTGCGACTCCTCGGCGGAGACATGCATAGCGTACGCATCCGTTGGCGCCGATCATTTCATCCACCTGTGGCGCCTGGATGAAGCGGCAGACTCAGCGGCAATCAAAGCGTCCCGGATCTACCGGATCCCCCTCCATCCTGTCCGTATAGCCCTAGCTCCATCGAAGCGGGAAGCCTGGCTCTCCGGGTACCGGGGCGGCAGGGATATAGGCGGGGGCATGATCGTGGAGACGGTTCACGCTGCCGGAATGCTGGACCTGCAAACCGGCGCCTGGACAGAACTCAAGGACGACGATGCGCCCTCTTGGGCCGAGGGCTGGACTCAGCAGAGCGCGAAACACATTTCACGTCCAGGCCGACCGGACTATCGCATGCTCGATCACGGGGCGGTCGAGATAAGCGATCCTGGCTCCGGGGAGCCTCTCGCGTACCTGCGTGTCGACGGAAACGGCGACTGGGCCGCCTTTGCGCCCGATGGCCGCTGGGACGGGAGCCCGGGAGGCTTTGGCCGTCTCCTCTACATGAGCGACGGCTTGCGGACCTGGACGCCGGATACCTCCCGTGACCGGGGTTACGCGCCGGGTTTTTATAAGGAGCTCGTAGAATCCTTCGAGGCGATACGACTGACGGTCTCGACCGAGCGTGGCGATAACGCACGGTACCGTGTTGGTGAGGAATTGGTCATACTCGTTACGGTGGACAGGCCGGTATGGCTGCGGCTGTACCACGTGGATGAAAGCGGCCTGACCCAGCTTGTCTGGCCTAACGACTACGCGAGAGAGCAGTGGATACACGCCGGGACGAATCACAGGTTCCCGCCCTCCGAGCATAGCTACAGCTTCCAGGTCACGCTACCTGGCGGCATGGAGTCAATCCTCGCCATTGCGTCAACGAGCCATTTCCTGCCCGGAGATCCGAGCCTGCCGGATACTGGGAAGCCTGATCGTGGATCACCCATAACCCGGGGCTACCCCGAGCCGCACTCCTATCCGGCGGCTACCGCGAGCGCGCGTGTGCATTACATGGTAGAGGAATAGCCGCCGCAGTACCGGCAAGCGGCACAGGAGAAACAATATGGAAAAAGCTGCCGAAGAGCTATCAAAGATACGCTTTGCGACAGAGCCGTTACCGACACTGCTTGGTCCGCTCCTGGCCCTGAAGTCGATGGTCGAAACCCAGGGACTTCTTGCTATGGACGCAATCGTACCCCGGATCGACCATCCGGTCTTCCGCAACCTTTTGTCGGAAGCCAGTGAAGGTTTGCCCCCCGTCAGACTTATCGTATTGGGTCTGGAGGCGGCAGTAGCAACGGCTTCGGCCGACGAAAAAACACGGATCGGTCTTTTTACCCTGTTCAGCCTCCTCCTCCAGTCAGCCGACAAGGACGCCGAATCTCTTTTGCGGCGGTGCATGCAGGGTACATCGCCCCTCCGCGCCATTGCGGAGACGTTGATCAAAATATATACGCCCTTCCACTGGAAGAGGCTTCAAGGTCTTGAGTCAGAATTGCAGGATGTGGTCAACAGCGGCTGTTCCGGCGATGCGCATACCTTGTACGACGGGGCTCTGGTGGTGCTGGGGCTGGACGAACTCGACAACGCCATCGAATCCCTGGACTGGTTCCGTTCGCGCTTCGGCCAGCTTCACCCGTTTTTATGGGCCTTCCAGAACTACCTGGAAACCCAGGAAGTGGAGCGGGCCGGAGAGGAGGGGCTGCTCGGCGCCATCGGCTTTGGCTTCCTGTCGCAAGCCGACATGCCCGCGGCGTTCAAAGCCTTGACTGAGCTACGCGTCTCCGGACGCCTGGGACCCTTCACCGCCTTTCTGCTCGGGATGTTGTACCTGTACCACGAGGAATCGGTACCCTACGACCCTAAAACCGCTTTCCTCCTGTTCAAAGCCGCGGCCGGCAAAGGCCTCCCGCTGGCAGCCGAATGGTACGCAAAGTTCCTTGAATCTAGCGAGGTGCCTGCCTTCCCTGGCCGCGCCGTCCCTTCTGAAGTGAGCGGGGGCGAAGTATTCTCGGCTGACGAACTCACGCAGCTTCTGGGCGCCATCTCGCCCCCGGACGCGGGCACAGGCATGCCCGCCCGTCCGGACTGGTACGACCCTGAAACAGCGGCGACTGTCCGGCACAATACCGCGCCCGGCTGGAGCGCCCCCCTTCTCGAAGCGCAAGCAAGGCGGGCCGCCTCCCTGGGCAACGCTGCCGACGCCTGGGAGCATATCAGGCACGGAGCCGTTCTAGGCGAAAGATGGGCGGTGTCGACGGTCGTCGGGGCATGGGCGGGCGATTCCGGAGGCGTGCTGCCCGATCAGGCGGACAAACGCGCCCTGCTTCGCGACACGATCCGGAATGACCGGCGCTCCCGCCCGATACTGGCGCTGGCGGGCCGGTTCCACGAGCATCAGGAGGCTCTTTCAAAACTTGCCGGTGCGCTGGATTCGGGAGCCGAGGTGCCGCATGAT
The DNA here is from genome assembly GCA_964552925.1 of uncultured Treponemataceae bacterium. Taxonomy (GTDB): domain Bacteria; phylum Spirochaetota; class Spirochaetia; order Treponematales; family UBA12059; genus SZUA-370. The sequence goes on along the minus strand of CAZKJA010000135.1, from coordinate 5,209 downwards.
CCCATACTCGTCAACCGCATCCGGATGGAACTTGCCAGCTTCAAACAAAAGCATGAAGCGGCGGGCGGCTTGTCGCAGGCTGACATAGACAAGATGCTCAAGGGGTGACGTCAATCGATAAGACCGGCGACCGTAGATAACAAACCAAAAACCGTCGATGCCTGTGAAATTCTTGGTGACAGTGTATCCGGTCAGATGAGATTGCTACATTATCTAATCTTGACAACGAAATTCCCATTACATATGTCATACAGGTTGAATTGAGGGTGCTTGACGGAGAAGCCGGCTTGATGTTAAGGGATAAGTTAGCTCACATCCAACTGGAGTGAATCATGTGCGTCAACAATACAAAACCGAAAAGATGGGGAGTCCGCTGTTCATCTTGCATCATGGTGCTCGTCTCAGTTCTTTCGGCAAACAGAGCGTTTGCGGATATTGATGTTTCCAAATTAGACAATTTTTCCGATAGCCTTTGTCGTGAACTCACTTATTACATTGAATTAGTCACCCGAGTCTACGGCGAAGAAACAGGGCTTGCGGTATTCCAAGGCGCGGTCCGGGAATGGCGTCACGAATTCTACAAGCAACATTCCAGAAAAGAGATTTCCTATACCTTTACGAAAACATCGTTGATGGAGTGCATCTCTAAAAGCATAAAATATCTGGACTTTCTGTCTGAAAACAGCGAGTTGAAAAAATTCCCCCGTGAACTTACCCTGGCTTTGGTAAGGAATCCCCCCTGCTATTATTTGCATAGAGGAGACATGGCAACTCTATGTCTTGAGATAGATTCTGCTTTACAAAAGCAACGCGGAGAGAAGTATACAAGGAACGAATCTGTAACGATTATCAACGAATTTCTGGAATTTAGCGCCGATTCCAATGACAATCGGAACTACTATGGCTCGGCAATCGACATAATTGCATCATCGGAGTTGATACTTCCACCTTACCGAAACGCGGTATTTCTATTTGCCCTGTACGATAAAAAGCCCGAGGAGGCCCTCCAGGATTTGAGAGACTTCGGGCACCAACTGACTACAGTCAAGAAATACAGCCCTGGAGTCTCAAGCACTGTATTGAAAGCATACAGCCGGAAGCGGCATACCCGGGAAGAAATGACGGCATATGCCGACGCGTTGATCGACGGGAAATTTCATGAAGACTACATGATTCCGATGATCGAAGCCTATGGAATGGGAACGGCTACTGTATATGGAGCCGAGACATTCATTCGAAACGACTCCAAAGGTATTTACCGAACAATGCTTCGCCTTTATGTTGATAAGCGAAGCGTTGCAGTTGTCGCGGTCCTGCACGAGGCGTGTGCCGTTTATCCCTTTTTCAACGGACGCTGGAAGTAGCATGACCTGAGCCTGGAACCCCTGATCGCGCCCATTTTGGGCAAACAAGCGGGTGCTTCTCCAAGTCGCGGATATGATACGGATGCATATCTAAATCAAGCCTTGGCAAATAGAAGTGACCAGAGGGCTACTTTCATGACATCGCAGACAGCTTCGATGGTCGCTTCGCGGAACCAAGAAAAAATCAAATTGCGAACAATACTGGACACTATCGCCTCGCTCCAGCCAGCCTCCGTGCCTCGCGCCGCATACGAGCTACGCTCGTTCGAGTCCAAGGAATTGATTATAATGCGCACTGAAAGCGCGCTGTCGTCCATGCGGCGAGCGCTTCGCCTGCTCCTGCGCCGGCTCGGAGCGAGGCTCGCGACGGCACTCCGGCATCCCCTATTCTCCTTATAAAAAAACCGCCCTGAAGGCGGTTTTTTGGAGAATAGGGGATTCGGCTTACACCCCTCGCCTTCGTGGCTCGGGGCTCCAGCCCGCCTCGTTCGCTTCCGGCGCCATCCATGGCGCCTCTTCCTCGCTATCGCTCGGCGCTCACTCGGTTCGAATCCCCTATTCTCCACCATTGAAAAAGCCCGCCGGTCGGCGGGCTATTGATTGTGGAGAATA
>CAZKJA010000135.1:0-3223 GCA_964552925.1 uncultured Treponemataceae bacterium | reverse complement strand
CTATCGCTCTACCAACTGAGCTAATTCCCCGTTGTTGCTGATGGAATATACATAAAGAGGGTATTTAAATCAAGCGTCGCTTATCCAATGGGCTTCGCCTGCTTCCATCCGCGCTCAGGCGCCGAAAACCCGGACCGCCTCCGAAAAACCGCGTACGGCGATGGCTCCCGCAGGCTTGAACCTGGTATCGCCCTCGGGCAGCCCTTTCGAGGTTTCCTCGTCGATCAGGATGGAGGTAGCGGTTTCCTTGTTCAGGTCCTGGAGGCGCGAGGCGAGGTTGACAGCCATGCCGAGGGCCGTGAAATCGCTGCGTTTTTCGTAGCCGACATTGCCGTAGAAGACCTCGCCGCTGGCGACTCCGACGCGTATCCTCGAAGTCCGTACGGCTTGCCTGAGCTTGGCTGGTAGCCAGGACCGGTATTCCGCGGCGTAGGCGGCGGTCATCTCGATTGCCGCTTCGACGGCATCGAGGCGGAAACCAGGCATTGGAAGCGGCGCGCCGAAGACAGCCAGGATCCCATCGCCCATGTACTTGTCCAAGGTTCCATTGCGTTTGAATAGTATTTCGGTCATCGAGCGGAAGTACCCGTTCAGGAACAAGCCGAGGTCATCGACGTCGAGTCCTTCGGACAGCGAAGTGAATCCCTCGATGTCGCACACGAGGATGGCGGCGCTTGTCCTCATGCGTATGTCGCGCAGGAAGCCCTTCTGCCTTTGGAGGACTTCCACGACCTGGGGCGACAGGTAGCGTTCGTAGTGCGACTTGATCGAGGCTGCGGCATCGACAATGGCGGTCGAGAGGCCCGATAGTTCCGCGGAATGCGCTGCCGGCAAGCGGATGTCGAACTCCCCTTCCGACAGCTTGAGCGCGGCTTTCTTGAGAAGTCGGAGCGGACCTATGATTATAATCCAGAGGATGCCGAACAAGGCAGGCACCCCGACGACACCGGCGATGACGAGTATGCGGAACAAGGCCTCGCGGATGTGCTGTATTGCGCCGAATTCTTCCTCGAGTGAAAACTTGGCGACAAGCGCGGCGACTGTACGGCCGTCCTGGGTGATCGGGTGCATGTAACTGAGGCGCGGTACGATGTCTGTACGCTTCTCCACCTCTGACAAGGCCTGGCTCTTTTCGATGACGGTTCGTATGTCCGCGCCTTTGTCCGAGTCCCCGCCTCCGGAAGCGCTTCCAAGCGGCAACCCGGCTCTGCCAGGCTCGGAGGCAGCTACTATGATCCTGCCGTCCGATACGAACAGCGACTCTATGTTGCCATTCCGCTCGCGAACGGATGCCAGCCTCTGTTCCAGGCTTGCGATATCCCCGAGGAGTCCGTCATCGACGATTCCTGTGGCGACATCGCGTATCATCGATTCGTTTACTTCGATCGTGATCGCCGTGGAGCCTTCGAGCACGGCCCGCTGGAGTATCGCGTTTATTAGCCCCATAAGCGCCGCGATGAACAAAGCGACGACAAGCAGTATCTGTACGGCCAGGCTGACTCTAACCAATGGTGAGCGCATTGTTCGAAGTATACCACGAATTGTATGAAGGAAGGCCTCCACGGAAGTATACTTGTACGGGATGGCCTGCCACGATTATCGCAGGCCGAGGGAGAACCCATGAAACGTTTCCTGTTGTCGACGACATTCGCCATGATGGCTTTGCTTGTTTGGGCCGATGACACGCGCGCCGTGTACATAGTCAGTAGCGCGGGTACGTCATCGGCCAATCCTTGGACAGCGAACATGCTGGTGCCGACTGAGGCCGTCAGGCTGTACGCGCCTTCCCGGTTCACAAAAAAAGGCACGGCGTTAGACATATCGATGTCGGCGGACATATCGTTCAGCGTATCGGGCTCCCGCGAAATCGAGCGTTCGAAGACCAACGTGCTGTACCGCTTCGACGTGGCGATCACCGGATCAAAGAGCCTGCCGAGACCAGACAAGGTGGTTTCCGTACGCTTCAGCCTCTCGGAGCTCGTCAAGAAAGGCGGCCCCGCGGCGCAGTCTCCGGGCTTCTACGCGCTCCGCAAGGCGATAGCTTCCGGCCCATACAAGAGCGGCTCGGCGTGGGTCCAGTCAATCGACTACGACGGCGCTGGAAGGTTCACAGCCTCCGTCGCCTTGAAGAAAGGCTGAACCCGGATCTCCCCGTTCCGATACGCATTATTGGCCTCCAGCGAGTATTTTCGGTATAGTTGTCCGCGGAGGTGTACTATGCACGAAGTTACTTGCGCCTGGAAAGGCGATATGGAATTCGCGGCCGGTATAGACGGCCATGAGATAGCTCTCGACGCCGACGCGGCGTTCGGGGGCAAGGACCACGGTCCGAGGCCCAAGGGACTATTGCTGGTCTCGCTGGCGGGATGCACGGGGATGGACGTGGTGTCTATCCTGCAGAAGATGCGCGAACCCATCTCCTGGTTCAACGTCCGGGTACAGAGCGAACTGAGCGCCGAACACCCCAAGACCTACGATGGAATAAAAATCATATACGAGTTCAAGGCTTCGGACGGCCTCAGGGACGACAACGTGCAAAAGGCAATTCTCCTGTCGCAGGACCGCTATTGCGGCGTCAGCGCGATGCTAAAGAAGGCGACGAAAGTCGAGTTCGAGGTCGTCTACCTCTAGACGAAAAAACCTAAGCCTTCGAGAGCCTGAGCATCGTCGCGAGGAGCACGTTGGCTCCGAGTTCGACGTGCTCCGGCCGCGTCGCTTCGGCGGGATTGTGGCTGATTCCCCCGACGCTCGGCACGAATATCATCGCGGTCGGGCATATCCTTGAGAGCATCTGCGCGTCCTGGCCGGCTCCCGAGGTGATTCGCCTGCACCGGTGGCCTAGCGCCGCCGCCTCCTCCTGGATAATGGAGACCACCGTCTCGTCGAACGCGACAGGCTCGAAACGGGCCAGGCGCCTCGTCGATATCTCGAGCCCCTGCTCCGCCGCGAGCGCGCGCAGGAAGGCGTCGAGCCTGCGCTCGGCATCCTTGAGCGTCGCCTCGTCGGTATTGCGCAGGTCGACGGTGAACGTCGCGAGTCTCGGGATAACGTTGACGAGGTTCGGTTCAAAGCGCATCGCGCCGACGGTCGCCACCTGGGTTCCGCCGAGTTCCAGCGCGAGTTCGCGGACGAAGCAGACGGTCCTCGCGGCGCCGTAGCCAGCGTCGCGCCGCATCGACATCGGCGTAGTGCCGGCATGGTTCGCCTTGCCCGACACGCTCAC
>CAZKJA010000134.1:0-9306 GCA_964552925.1 uncultured Treponemataceae bacterium | reverse complement strand
GTTTCCGACTACCACTGATGGTAGCTTTTTTGCACGGCAACAAGGTTCGAGGAACTAGATAAAAATTTGACAGGATGTAAATGTCATGGTACGATTCTCGGTCGTTCCTGTATATGAACACCATTCATCTATGGGAACGTTCGCGGCGGATATGAACGGCGGACCATGGTCAATACGGTGCTGAAGACAATCCAGATACTCGACGCGCTTGTAAAGACTCCGAACCAGGGAGTATCGGAAATCGCCCGGAATCTGGGTATGCCAAAAAGCAGCGTCTTCGGCATCCTGGAGACCCTGACGTCGACGGACGTCCTGGAACGGAACGCCGAAACCGGAAAATTCCACCTTGGAGCCAAGCTCATAGAATGGGGCAACCGGGCGCAGGTCGATCTGGATATTTGCCGTATCGCGCGTCCTTTCCTTCAGGGGCTGAATGCCCGGTTCGACGAGACCGTGCACCTTACGGTGCTCGACAGGGACGAAGTGCTGTACCTCGACTGCGTCGAATCACGCAGGAGGCTCAGGACCTACTCGGTGATCGGCGTCAGGGCGCCCTTGTACTGCACCTCGGTGGGCAAGGCGATACTCGCGTACCGGGACGATGGCGAGATACGGCGAATCGCGCGCGAAAAGGGTCTCGCGTCCTTCACCGCGCATACGATCACCGATGTAGACGCGCTGTTCGCCGAGGTGGCCGCCATCAGGCGGCAAGGGTACGCGATCGACGACATGGAGCACGAGGATCATCTCCGTTGCATCGGCGCGCCGATACGGAACGCGGAGGGCAAGGTGACCGCCTCTCTAAGCCTGTCCGGACCCGCCGAGAGGAATACGCGGGAACGCATCCTGGAAATGGCGCCCGCCGTGGTGGAGGCCGGGCTGGAGATTTCCAGGCGGCTGGGGTGGCGGGGTTAGCATTATCGTGACGATTCCGTGGATCGTCGTGATTATAAAGTTACTGAGGCGAAAGGGAGGCACGTATGTCAAAGAAGTTTGTGGTAGCGCTCGTGATTGCAACGGTGTTGGTGGCCGGTTCATGGGGACAGGCTGCGAAAAGGATCACCTTGAAGTGGGGTGATGTGCTCGCTGGAAGCCACCCCTCAGTGCAGATGATCGACAGGATCGCCGCCGATGTCCTTGCGAAGACAAGTGGCCGGATCGAAATCAAGAGCTTCTCCGGCGGGCAGTTGGGCAGCTCGCGCGACATGATCGAAGCCGTCGCCACGGGCACGCAGGAAATCGTGACCGAAGGGTCAGCCAATTTCGGCCAGTGGGTCCCGAGCATATCGATCACCGAGGCGCCGTATATCTGGCGGGACATGGACCATCTTGTAAAAGCCATGAACGGTCCCATCGGCGAGGAATTTTCCAGACAGCTGATAGAGAAACGCGGGATGCGCATACTCGGCACGACGTATTACGGTACCCGGCAGCTGACCAGCAGCAATCGCCGCATCGAAAAAGTCGCCGACATGGCCGGCTTCAAGCTCCGCGTTCCCGAGAACGACGTGTTCCGCGCTATGGCCGAGGCATGGGGAGCCAAACCCACGCCGATGAACTTCAACGAGCTGTACCTTGCGCTCCAGCAGAACGTCGTCGACGGACAGGAGAATCCCCTCCCGACCATCCAGAACGGCAAGTTCCCCGAAGTGCAAAAGTATTTGATCTTGACCGCGCATATCATCACGCCGCGCCTGGTCGTCATCAATGAGGACACCTGGAAAAAAATAGCGCCGGCCGACCAGAAGATCTTGCAGGAAGCCGTACGCGTGGGAATCCTGTGGCAGAACGAGCAGATCAAGTCCCAGGAATCAAGCTTGATAGATACGTTCAAGGCGGCGGGCATGACGGTCATCCAGCCGAATGTGGACGAGTTCCGCAAGGTGGTCCTCGCGGTGGTTCCGAAGAAATTCGAGGCCAAGTGGGGCGCCGGCATGTGGGACAGGATCCAGGCTGTAAAATGAGTATCTGGAGCCGCGGGCAGGCATGCCGTGGCTCCTTGAAAAGGAATGTACAAGGTGAAACCTGCTATCGCAAAAGCCAGGAAACTGGTAGACCGCATTCTCGATGCCTTTGCGGTGACATTGTTCCTGATCATTTTCATGGTTGTGCTGTTGCAGGTTTTTATGCGCTATATGCTTGGATCGCCCTTGGTCTGGTCGGAAGAACTCGCACGGTATCTTTTCATATGGGTTTCGTTCCTCGGCTGGGTTTTCGCTACGCGTAGCGGTACGCACATCCGTATCGGCGCATTTACCGATGCGCTGCCCGCATCTCTCCGGAAGTCAATCGGCGTCTTTAACTTTCTTTTGATTGTCGTATTCGCGCTGGTGCTGGCCTACTATGGCTTGATCATGGTCCGAAAGAACCTGGATGTACCGACCATAACGCTTTTCTTCTCGTATGCCGTAGTGTACGCGGCGGTTCCGTTCTCAACCCTGTTGATAGTTTTTTACGCTGTCATCAGATTTCTTTCGGGTGACGTAGACAAGGGAGGGACAGTATCGTGACCATTGTCCTTGTCTTCTGGCTTCTTCTGTTGGCATTGGGCACGCCTATCTACGTCAGTCTGGGAATCGCCTCCCTGCTCAATATCGTGACAAGCGGCATCAATCCCCTCATCATCCCCCAGCGGGTGGCAAACGCCGCCAATTCCTTCCCTCTCCTCGCGGCTCCGTTTTTCATCCTCATGGGCAACGTCATGAATACCTCGGGCGTGACGCGCCGGATATTCAAGTTCGCCGATGTGCTGGTCGGCTGGCTCCGGGGAGGGCTTGGCCACGCTAACGTAGTTTCCAGCATGATATTCGCGGGTATGTCGGGTTCGGCGGTAGCGGATGCCGGCGGGCTCGGGACCATCGAAGTTGAGGCGATGAAAGAAGGCGGTTACGATGTCGACTTCGCCGCCGGCATAACCGCCGCGTCCGCGACGATAGGGCCTATCATTCCGCCGAGCCTCCCCATGGTCATATACGCCGTGCTGTCGGATACCTCCGTGGGAGGCCTGTTTATCGGCGGCGTGATTCCCGGTATCCTCATGGGCGTTTCGCTGATGATCATGGTCGCCGTGTATTCGAGGAAGCGGAATTACCCGAAACGGCGTTTCCCCTCGCCGTCTATCCTGTGGAATGCCTTCAGGGAGTCTTTCTGGGCGCTGTTGGCTCCCGCCATCCTGTTTTTCGGCATCATCTCCGGGGTCTTCACCCCGACGGAGGCTGCCGTCATGGCCGCCTTCTACGCCATCATCCTTGGGCTGTTCATCTACAAGGAGTTCAAGCTCCGGGACTTGCCGCGAATGATAATCATGACCATCGAGTCCAATGGCGTGGTGCTCGCCTTGGTGATGACGGCGGTATTGTTCGGATGGAATCTTTCTGTAGCCGGTATCCCTCAGGCTTTGGGTGGGCTCCTCACCTCCATCTCCGACAATCCTATTGTCATCATCCTGATCATCAACATATTCCTCCTCTTTGTCGGTTGCTTCATGGAAGCCATCGCGGCGATGATGATCCTGGTGCCAATTCTCATGCCAGTCGCGCATTCCATCGGCATCGATCCGATACAGTTCGGCTTGATCGTGGTGCTCAACCTGATGATAGGAACCATCACGCCGCCGGTGGGGATCGTGTTGTACGTTACGGCAAATGTCGCGAAAATTTCCTTTGAACGGGTGATGAAAGCCACCGCTCCATTCCTTATTCCTTTGCTCGTCGTTCTTATGCTCATTTCGTATGTTCCACAGATTACTCTTTTTCTGCCGCGCCTCCTGATGGGGCACTGACAGGAAAGGGGTGATGTCTGTGTGAATATAGACAGCTCGACTTTTTTTAGGAGGAGATCATGAAGAGAATCGCATTAGTCGCTTTGATCGCGGCCATCGTCGTCGCCGGCGCGTTCGCCGCCGGAGGGCAGGATTCATCGGCAGCCCCCATCAAGCTGACGTTCTCGTCGGTGAGCGTCCCCGATGACGCGCACACCAAGGCGATGACGGTATTCAAGGAAGAGCTGGAGAAACTCTCTGGCGGCAAGATCGTCGTCGACGTCTATCACTCCGGCCAGCTCTTCACGCAGCAGGCGGAGCAGGACGCGATTCGCCAGGGCACTGTGGACATGATCTACACCTCGGTCCAGTGGAACGCCCAGTTCATCCCGAAGCTCGGGATGTTCGGCGCCGCGTTCACCTTCCAGAGCTATGACCAGATGACCAAGACATTTAACGGCGCCATAGGCAAGAAGCTGTTCGAGGAGATCGCCGCGTCGCAGGGCATCCGCCCGCTGACCGCCTACTACCTCGGAACCCGCCAGCTCAACCTTACCGAGAAGGTAGGTCCGATCACCAAACCCGAGCAGATGAACGGCGTCAAGCTCCGCGTCCCGAACAGCCCGACCTGGATAGCGATGGGCAAGGCCCTCGGAGCCAATCCCACGCCGATGAACTTCGGCGAAGTGTACATGGGCCTGAAGACCGGCGCAGTCGACGGACAGGACAACCCGCTCCCGACCGACAAGAACGCCAAGTTCTACGAGGTGACCAAGTACATCGTGCTTACGAACCACGTAGTCGATTCCACCTGGCCGACGATCAACGAGAAGCGCTGGCAATCGCTGACCAAGCAGCAGCAGGGCTGGGTGATGCAGGCCGCGGCCAAGGGCCGTGAGTTCTGCGACAAGACGGTCAAGGAGAACGAAGCTTCCCTTATCGCCTTCTTCAAGGAGCAGGGCCTGACGGTCATAGAGAATCCAGACCGCGCGGCGTTCGCCAAGTACGCCAAGAACTCCTACCTGACCGAGAGCAAGGACCTGACAAAGGATTGGGACCTGGCCTTGTACGACGAAGTCCAGAAGATCAAATGATTCCGCGGCAGTCCGGACCCGCGCGCCCGGACTGCCCGAAAGAGGCAGGATCCCGATGTCTATCCCCCGAGTGTTATCAAAAACCGGCCGTTTCCTCATCAACGTGATCGAGGTCTACGTCCCGGTCATCACCTTCGTCGTGTTGTTCCTTTCTTTCATGACCCAGATTGTTGCACGGTACTTTTTCAAGCCGCTGCTATGGCCTGAGGAACTAAGCCTGATGTGCTTTGTCTGGACGGCCCTACTCGGCGGCATCTACGCCAAGAGGGAAAACGCGCATGTCGCCTTTTCCATGGTGTACGATGCGGTGAAACCGCGCACACAGGCCTGGATGCACATTACAGGCAACGTGATGATGCTGTTCGCGTTTGTGCTGGCATTCTATCCATCCTGGAAATACGTATCCTTCATGGGCTACAAGAAGTCCGACGTGCTCCTCATTCCGATGAATATCGTGTTCATGCCGTTCATGGTGTTCCTCGCCGACATGATAGTGCGGGTCGTCATAGATATCGTCGTCGATGTCAGGTTGTTCCGGAAGGGAGGCGCCGCATGAACCTCGCCCTCATAGTATTTTTCCTTTCGTTCATCGTCGTGTTCCTGGTTCGCATCCCGATCGGCATCGGCATGATGATGTCTTCGATATTCTATTTTGCGCTGGCGCCTGGACCTGGAGCCACAATAGGGATGGCGGCGACGCAGTTTCTTTCAAACATGAATGCAAGCTTCATACTCATAGCGGTCCCCCTTTTCGTCTTCATGGCGGAGATCATGAATTCCGGCAAGGTGACCAACATGATTTTTTCCTTCGCCAACGCGCTGGTCGGCAAGAAGAAGGGCGCGCTCGGCCACGTGAACGTAGTCGCCTCCATCATTTTCTCGGGCATGACGGGTTCGGCCCTGGCCGACGCCTCGGGCCTGGGGAGCATGGAAATCAAGGCGATGCGCGAGCACGGATACGATGATGGCTATTCCTGCGCGATCACCGCGGCGTCCGCGACTATAGGGCCGATCATACCGCCGTCGATCCCGATGATATTCTACGCGATGCTGTCCGGCGCCTCAATCGGCGCTCTGTTTCTCGGTGGCATAATCCCGGGCTTGCTTATCGGTTTTGCGTTGATGGGCTACACGGCGGTCATCGCCAGGAAACGGAACTACCCGGAGGGGCAGAGCTTGCCGGCGAAAGAGTTCATCTCGCTGACCTTCCGCTCGCTGCCGGCGCTGTTCTCGGTTGTCGTGCTGCTCGGCGGCATCTACACGGGCGTCGTCACGCCGACCGAGGCGGGTGCGCTCGCCGCGACCTGGGCCCTGATAGTGTCGATCTTCTTCTACCGCGCGTTCGGCTGGAAGGATGTCAGGCAGGTGCTCCTGAATACTGTCAAGGCGACCGGCACGCTGTCGCTGCTGGTTGGTTGCGCCTACGCGTTCTCGTACATCGTCGCTGTGGAAAAAATACCAAACGCGGTAGCCGGCCTGCTCCTTGGCATCACCGACAACAAATACCTCATGCTTCTGGTGATAAACCTGATGTTCCTCGGCCTGGGTATGTTCATTGACACGATGGCCATCACTTTGGTGTTCATTCCGATCGTCATACCGCTTATCAAGACGCTCGGCATCGACCTCACGCATTTCGGCGTCGTCATCGTGCTCAACATGATGATAGGACTCTCGACGCCTCCGTACGGCATGCTTCTCTTTGTGGTATCCGGCATTTCCAAGACGCCGCTCAAGGTTATCATCAAGGAAATAATGCCAATGGTATTCATACTCATTGGGGTGCTGTTCGTACTTACCTACGTGCCGGATCTTGTCTTGTTCATACCGCACCTGGCGGGATTCAAGTAATAATCTGTTCAAGAACCGTTACCTTCAAGGAGAGAACGATGAGCGAAAAAACCATAGCGGCCGGCGTGTGGCCGACGATGATCACCCCATACAACACGGATGGATCGATAGACTATGGAACACTTGAAAAACTGATCGAGTGGTATATCGAGCGGGGCGTTACAGGCTTGTTCGCCGTCTGCCAGTCGAGCGAGATGTTCTTCCTGAGCCTCAAGGAACGGCTGGCGTTGGCAAGCGCCTGCGTGAAGTTCTCCGGCGGGAGGGTAGGCGTCATAGCCTCGGGGCACGTGGCGGACGATCCCGTCGACCAGGCCGACGAAGCGAAGATGATGGCCGCGACCGGCGTCGATGCAGTCGTCCTCCTGACCAACCGCTTCGCTCGCCACGACGAGGGAGACGACATCTTCAAGAAGAACCTCGAGCGCTTCCTGAAGGCCGTCCCGGCGGATGTCATGCTCGGATTCTATGAATGCCCGGCACCCTACAAGCGCCTTCTATCCCCCGTGATGATGAAGTACGGCGTCGAATCGGGCCGCTTCGGCTTCCTCAAGGACACGAGCTGCCGGATGGGCGACATAAAGGCCAAGCTCGACGTCGCCAAGGGCTCGAACTTCAAGCTGTTCAACGCCAACGCGGCTACATTGCTGGCTTCGCTTAAAGCCGGAGCCGCCGGCTATTCCGGCATAATGACCAATTTCCACGCCGACCTGTACTCGTGGCTATGTTCCAACTGGTCCAAGGACGAGGTCCGCGCGCAGGAGCTTCAGGATTTCATTTGCCTGGCCTCGGTGATCGAGTACCAGTTGTACCCGGTCAACGCGATGTACGCGCTCCAGCTGGAAGGCCTCCCGTTCAAGCTCGTCAGCCGACGCGCCGATCCGGCGATGTTCACCGAGTCGATGAGGATGGAAGTGGAACAGATGATGAGTCTCTCCCGTGTATTCTCCGCCAAATATGGAAAGGCGATGAAATAGCATGGTTCCAGCCCGGTAGTGTACCAAGTCGCATCGTTCCGGTAAAATCCCCCGAAATCATGGGTGGAGGATGCCGGATGAACGCGATAGTGACCGTAGTCGGGAACGACCAGGTTGGAATAATAGCGAAGGTGAGCGCCTTCCTCGCGGAGCGCGGGATCAATATTGTGGATATCAGCCAGACAATCCTGTCGGGCAAATTCGTGATGATGATGATGGTCGACCTCTCGAAGAGCTCGAAGCCCCTGTCGGTGGTCAAGGACGAGCTGGCCGCGTTGCAGGATACCCTGAACGTCACGATAAGCGTCATGCACGAGCGGGTCTTCGCCGCGATGCACCGGATCTAGGGAGTAGTTCGACATGCACTTCACCCCCGTCGAGATCCAGGAAACCGTCGACATGTTCCTCAGCCACAAGCTTGACATCAGGGCGATAACCCTGGGCGTCTCGCTGCTCGATTGCGCCGACTCCTCGGGCACGGTGACCCGCAGGCGCATACGAGAAAAACTCCTGCGCGTCGCCGGTCCCCTGGTCAAGGTCGGCACCGATATCGAGATGGAGTACGGTATCCCCATAATAAACAAGCGCGTCTCGATAACGCCTATGGCGATGGTCGCGGGAGCGAGCGACGACGTCGACTACACGCCGTACGCCAAGGTCCTCGACGAAGTCGCCAAGGAGCTCGGCATAGACTTCGTCGGCGGCTTTTCCGCTTTGGTCCAGAAAGGCTTCTCGGTAGGGGACACGCGCCTCGTCGATTCGATACCGGAAGCCTTGTCGACTACCGACCGGGTCTGCGCCTCTGTAAACGTCGCCACCTCCCGCAACGGCATCAACATGGACGCCGTCCGCCGGATGGGCGTCGTCATCAAGGACGCCGCCTCCCGCACCGCCGACAAGGACGGCCTGGCCTGCGCCAAGCTTGTAGTGTTCTGCAATGCCCCCGACGACAACCCGTTCATGGCCGGCGCCTTCCACGGCCCGGGTGAAGGGGAGGCCACCCTCAACGTCGGCGTGTCGGGCCCCGGCGTCGTAAAAGCCGCGCTCGAATCCCACCGCGGCGCCGGCTTCGACGAGATAGCCGACGTTATAAAAAATACAGCCTTCAAGATAACCCGCATGGGCCAGCTTGTCGGCATGGAAGCCGCCAGGCGCCTGGGCGTGCCCTTCGGCATCCTCGACCTGTCGCTGGCGCCGACCCCCGAGGTAGGCGATTCGGTCGCGAGGATCCTCGAGGAGATGGGGCTGGAGTCGGTAGGCACGCACGGCACTACGGCCGCCCTCGCTATGCTCACCGACATGGTAAAGAAGGGCGGCGTGATGGCCTCGACCCACGTCGGAGGCTTGTCAGGCGCGTTCATACCGGTGTCCGAGGACGAAGGCATGGTCGCTGCGGTCCGCGCGGGCTCGCTGTCCCTCGACAAGCTCGAGGCGATGACCACCGTCTGCTCGGTCGGCCTCGACATGATAGCGATCCCCGGCGACACGAGCGCCTCGACGATATCGGCCATCATCGCCGACGAGATGGCGATTGGCATGGTGAACAACAAGACCACAGCCGTCCGGCTCATCCCCGTCCCCGGCAAGAAGGCCGGGGAATGGGCAGAATTCGGCGGCCTTCTTGGCG
>CAZKJA010000133.1:0-9310 GCA_964552925.1 uncultured Treponemataceae bacterium | reverse complement strand
CTTGGCTTCCAGGATTACTTCCAGTTTGCACTGCAGGGAATCATTATCCTGATAGCGGTGTTCATCACCGTGACTGATTTCGGGCGGGTCCGTAAAAATCTGAAACTGATTTTCAACGTCGCCGTCAAGACACCGGGAGCGTGAACATGCGCATCAAGTTTGGTTTGAATTACCAGGTCATACTGGCAATCCTGCTCGTGGTACTGATCGTTGGTTTCGGCCTCATCGAGCCGGTGTTCTTCTACCCCGACGTGCTTTTTGACGTGACAGCCATCATAGGCGAGATTGGCATCATGGCCCTTGCCATGACTTTCATCATCACGACCGGCGGTATCGACTTGTCCGTGGGTTTTATCCTGCAATTGAGCGCTATCGTGTTCGGCTCTGTTTTTACCGCAAGCGGAAACCTTGCGCTGGCAATTGTCCTGGCCCTGTTGATTGGTACCGCAAGCGGGTTTTTCAATGGCGTCATCATCTCGAAGACAAAAATACCCCCGCTCGTAACAACATTGGCCACGATGAACCTGTATCGCGGGCTTTCCATGATAATTGCTGGAACCAACTCGTATTCAGGTTTTCCGGCAGTTTTCAAGAAGTTCTCCACCATCATGATTTTCGGGGTAGTCCCTATCCAGTTCATATATTTTCTTGTGTTCTTTTTTCTCTTCAACCTGTTCTACGCGCGAGGCAGCCTTGGCAGGAATCTAAAGGGCATAGGTTTCAATGAAAACGCGCTGATATTTTCCGGCATCAAGACAAAACGAATCAAGCTGTTCATCTACACCTTGAGCGGGCTCATGTGCGCCTTTGCTGCGCTGGTCTACCTGGGACGCTTGTCATCGGCAAAGACCAGCATGGGCAACGACCTGAACCTTCAGGTTATAACCGCTGTAGTGCTCGGCGGCACATCCACCATGGGCGGCGTAGGAAGCATTGTGGGAACCTTTATAGGAGTGCTCATAATAGGTGTACTCAAAAAAGGCTTCACGCTGCTCAACTTCAGCGGCAATATCTTCAACTTTACGCTCGGCGTGATGCTCATCGTGGCCTTGATAGCCTTTTCCGTCCTTGAACGGCGCAACCTGCTTGCAGGCAAGCTGAAAGGCACGCAACCGCAATCATCACATCCTTCGGGAGTGGAAGCCGCCGGAAGCCAGGTTGCTCCCTGACAGGCGCTTCTACACTAAAATGATTTCGATGCCCTTCTCGCGGAGGGCGTTCAATAGTTCCGCGTTGGCGTCGGTCGTGGTGACGATGCGCTTTGCCCGTTCGACGGGGCACAGCGTAAGGCTGCCTATCCTGCCAAATTTGGAACCGTCAGCCAGGATAACCAGCTCGTGTGAATGTTCTATCATCGATCGTTCGGTCTGGATCAGCAGCGGCTCGGAATTAGTCAGCGCGGATTCGGTGATACCTTCAATGCCCATGAACACCCGGTTCGCGTGGTAGTTGGCGAACGGGTCCGCGCTGAGGTTATTGAGGATCAGCTTTGATTCCCGGTTGACCGTGCCTTCGGGCAGGATCACCTTGCAGCGAGAATGGCCTAGCAGGTGTTCGGCGATGGCGAATGAATTGGTGACCACGGTGACGTTCATGCCAGTCAGGAATTCTGCCAGGTGGTAGGTGGTCGAACCCCCGTCGATGAAAATGGTGTCCCCTTCTTGTATCACGGAGGCCGCCCTGCGGGCGATCCGGCGTTTCTTTTCCTGGTTCAGGACTATGCGGCTATCCAGGGACTCTTCCCTGCGGGTTTCCGCGTCCCGTGGCCGAATAAGTTCGACGCCGCCCCTGAGGCGACGGAGCAGCCCTTCTTCTTCCATCTCGATGAAAAGCCGCCGGATAGTCGCCTCCGACGAAGTGGTGGCTTCGACGATGTCGCGTATCGCGACGAAGGAGCGTAGATCGAGGAGCCTCTGTATGGTTTCCCTGCGTTCACGCTCGAGCATTGATGCCTCCGTTTGGTATTCATTATACATATATTCCAATGATTTTCAATCAATTACGATCATGTATGACTTGAAAAGGCGAACCGTTACCTTCATACTGATCATCATGAATTTGCATCTTGGCATCAAGAGCGATCCAGTGGAATACCGATATTCGTATGGCTGGCTGTTCAGCTTTATGGAACACCACGGCCTCAGGTACATGCAGCTCGGCAGCTTTTTCGAGCTGTACCAGTTGCCTGACAGTTGGTTCATCGACCTCAAGCGCCTGGCAGCGGAACATGGCGTGTCGATAAAGAGCGTGTTTACCGCGCACCGCGAGCTGGGGGGATTTTTTTCCGGCGAACCGCGTTTCGAGGCGGTCGCCCGGAGAAATTACGAGCGCTTGATCGAGGTGGCCGCTTTGGTGGGCGCAGATTATGCCGGATCCAATCCTGGCGCCGTATACCGCGATGCTCCCGGAACCAAGGCCGCCGGTGTCGAGTGCTACCTCTTGCATATGGAGCAGTTGTCACGCAAAGCCTGCGCCCTCGGCCTCAAGGCGCTGACCATCGAGCCGATGAGCTGTCTCGCCGAGCCTCCGTCAACGCCAGCCGAAATCCGGCACATGATGGAATCCCTGGCAGCGAGGCACCTCGCCGATCCTCGACGCACAGTGCCGACCTACCTGTGCGGCGATGTATCCCATGGCGTCGCAGACGCCGATGGACGGGTCGTCCACGGAGCGAAGGAGCTCTTCGAATACGGCTTGCCCTGGATGTGCGAGTTTCATTTCAAGAATACCGACGCGATCTTTGGCTCCACCTTCGGCTTCGGACCAGCTGAGCTGCAAAAAGGGATCATAGATGCCGGCTCCATAGTCTCGACAGCGCGTCGCCGGAGAGCAGAGTGGCCCGTCGACCAGGTAGTGGGCTACCTTGAAATCAGCGGGCCGAAGCTCGGCCGCGATTATTCCGACAAGCTGCTGGAGCGGCAACTGACCGAGTCGGTCGAGTATCTGAAACGCTGTCTCGCTTGATTGCGGGTGGCTGAAGGCAGCTTTTTTTCACTGATCCGCGTAAGGTTTCCAGTGCGAGGGTGAGATGCCTGTCTTGTTTTTAAACAGGCGCGAAAAATAGTACTCGTCGCTGAAACCCAGCCGCCACGCGGCTTCCTTCACGGAGAGCCCGTGTTCGAGGAGTTCCTTGGCCCTGTTGATCTTGATGCTGATGAAGTACTGGTACGGAGTCATCGCGGTGTAGGACTTGAACGCCTCGTTGAGGTGCGAGGTACTGACCCCGAGCGACTCGGCGATGCCGTTAAGGTTGATGTCACCGTCGACATTCGCTTCCATCTGGAATTTCGCCTGTGCGACGAGGCTCTCGGCCTGGGTCGACTGGTTTGATTTCCGCTCGCAGGAGAGGATCTCGGCGATCAGGCCGAGTATCAGCGCGCCAGCCTTGGGCTGGTACAGCGGTTCCTGGCTGCGCACGAGGTCAAAGATTTGGGTGTAGTGGGCGAGTATCCCGTTCCTGAGCCCGGCATCATAGAACGGTCTGGATGGCGACAGGAAACCGTCGCGGCACAACGCATCGATATGGTCTCCCTTGAAGCCCACCCAATACTCTGTCCAGCCGGTTTCGAGATCCGGTTTATACATATGATGCACGCCGGGGAAGATGAGCAGTATGGAACCCGGCAGTATTTCGTAGCGTACTCCCTGAGTCTCGAAGGCGCCCCTGCCCTTGGTGATATAGACGAGCTGATATTCATTGAGCATACGACCCGTGGCGACCGACTTGAACGCCTGCGGATGATCGTCCTTGAGGGGCGGGTACGGGCTGGCGGGGCCGATTTCACAGAAGCCGGCGTCGGTACAGACGATGCGCCAACGCTCGTCCTCTTCGCTCCAGGCGAGGTAGCGGAAAAATGAATTCCTGCTGTCCGACGATCCTATCGACATCGGGGCCGAGTATAGGAGCGGGCTTCCGGGCTGTCAAGTTTCCGCTTCGGACGGCGCTCGGATGATGCAATTATTTTCCATCCGTACAAGAGAATAGTCCATTCACAAGCACGCTCGCTACGTATACCATACCATCAAGCCAGGGCTGTTTTGAAGCCACTGCGCAGAAATCGAAGGTTTCCGGAGGTATCGATATGATCGAGAAAGAACCAGCCTCGAGCTGGGAGGATGCGTCGGGAAGGTATGCCGAACTCGGCGTGGACGCCGAAGCGGCACTCGCTGCCTTGGACAGGCTTCCCATATCGATCCATTGCTGGCAGGGGGACGACGTCGGGGGCTTTGAAAGCGGCGGCGGATCCTTGACCGGCGGGGGCATCCAGGTCACGGGCAACCAACCAGGCCGGGCACGCACTCCCGCGGAACTCCGCGCCGACATCGAGAAGGTCGCTTCTCTCTGCCCCGGACCAAAGCGCCTGTCGCTGCACGCCAGCTACGGCGAGTTCGGCGGCAGGAAGGTGGACCGCGACGCGATCGAACCCGCCCATTTCTCCGGCTGGATCGACTGGTCGCGCGCCAAGGGGATTCCCCTCGATTTCAACGCCACGCTGTTCTCGCACCCGCTCGCCTCCGATGGCTGGACGCTTTCCCACAGGGACGAGCGGGTCCGCTCATTCTGGATAGAGCATGTCGAGCGAGCCCGCCGCATAGCCGCGGCGATGGGCCGTGCCCAGGGGTCTCCCTGCGTGCACAATATCTGGATCCCCGACGGCGCCAAGGACAGCCCCGTCGACAGGAGCGGGTACCGCACCCGCCTCCTTGAATCGCTCGACGCGGTATTCGCCGAGCGGATACCCTCGAACGTTATCGAGGATTCGGTCGAAGGGAAACTCTTCGGCATAGGGAGCGAATCGTTCGTCGTCGGTTCCCACGAGTTCTACCTCGGCTATGCCGCGACGCGCCATGTATTCCTCACCCTCGACATGGGGCATTACCATCCCACGGAAAACGTCGCGGACAAGATCAGCTCGGTTTTGCCATACGTGCCTGGACTGTTGTTGCACGTGAGCCGGGGCGTCCGATGGGATTCCGACCACGTGGTCACATTTACCGACGAGCTCCTGGAATTGTGCCGGGAGCTCGTACGCTCGGGTCAGCTCGGGCGGATCCGTTTCGGGCTCGACTATTTCGACGCCTCTATTAACCGGATAGGCGCCTGGTCACTCGGTTACCGCTCCGCCCGGAAGGCCTTGCTCGCCGCCAACCTCGAACCGCGCGCCGCGTTGCTTGCGGCGGACCAGGCTGGCGACGGGTTCGAGCGGCTCGCGCTCCTCGAGGAGTGCAAGTCGCTGCCTCTCGGCGCCGTGTGGGAAGAATACTGCCGGCGTTCCGGCGTCCCTGACGATCGTGCATTCGCGAAGGAAGTAGGAAACTACGGACGCGACGTGCTCGCGAAAAGGCTCTGAGCCATGGAGGCAACCCGGATGGACGCTGGAGCCCTGCAAGAGTTGATCTCAGTGTCGCGCCGATTCGGCTCCGACCCTGCCTGGCTTCTCGCAGGCGGCGGCAACACTTCGTTCAAGGACGGTTCGACGCTCTGGATAAAGGCGTCCGGCAAGGCGCTCGGGAATATCGGCGCCGACGGTTTCTGCGCCATCGACAGGTCCAAACTCGCCGCGATGTGGTCGAGGGACTATCCTGCGGATTCCGATGCCCGCGAATCGGCCGTGCTCTCGGACATGATGGAGGCCAGGCTCCCCGGCGAGACCGGCCGTCCCTCGGTCGAGACGCTCATGCACGACATCTTCCCGCACGCGTTCGTGGTGCATACCCATCCGGGCTTGGTCAACGGCCTGAGCTGCGGCAGGGACGGCGAAGCCAGGTTCCGCGAACTGTTCCCGGACGATGCCGTCTGGGTGCCGTATGTCGACCCGGGTCTGGTGCTCGCCCGCACGGTGAAAACCGAGGTGGACGATTTCCGTCGCCGCACTGGCAAGTATCCGTCCATCATGTTCATGCAGAACCATGGCTTGCTTGTCGCCGCCGACTCGGCCAAGGGCGTCGAGGCGCTATCAGCCCATGTGCTTGCGGTACTTGAATCCCTACTGACGCGCAGGCCGGACAGGAGCATCGTCGCCGTCACGCTCGCCGCATTCGCCGAAGCTGCGTCGCGCATTGGAGCGCTCGCGCCCGCGGGCAGCTTCGTCGTCCATAGGGCGGATGCCGACATCATGGGATACGCCGCTACCGTCGATGCTTTCAAGCCGCTGTCATCTGCTTTCAGCCCTGACCATATAGTCTATGCAGGGCACGAGTTCCTGTACGCGGCCGGAGCGGGCGCCATCGATGCGGCCTGGAAGGAGTACCGTACGCGCAACGGGGCCGACCCGCGCGTGGCGTTCGTCTCCGGAGTCGGGGCTTTCGCCATTGCCGCTTCGGGTGTCGTGGCCGGGACGGCGATGGAATTCCTTGTTGACGCGTGCGCCGTCGCAGTGTACTCCCAGAGTTTCGGCGGGGCTCTCCACATGACACGCGAGCGCATCGAATTTATCCGCAGCTGGGAAGTCGAACGATACCGTGCCAAGACGAGTCTTGGCACGGCCTGAAAGGCGCTGGAAAAAAATACCGGGAGCGTTGTGCTCCCGGTATCGATGTGCTGGCGAACCGCGAGCCGAAGACGCTAGGCTGACTTCGCGCAAGCCGTCACGGCAGCGTCCGAGGCGCTCGCGGCGTCCGGCGAATACAGGTCGGCGCCTATCGACTTGCAGAACGTGTCGGTGACGGGAGCGCCTCCGACCATTATGAGGACCTTGTCCCGTACGCCAGCGGTCTTGAGGGCCTCGACGACGTTGCGCATTTCGTTCATCGTCGTCGTCAGCAGGGCGGAACAGCAGACCAGGTCGGCGTTGTGCTCCTTGACCGCCGCGACGAACTTGTCGCTCGAGACATCGACTCCGAGGTCGTGGACGAGGAGCCCTTTGCCTTCCATCATCATGCGGACGAGGTTTTTGCCGATGTCGTGGAGGTCGCCCTTCACGGTGCCGAGCACAACAGTGCCCTTGGACTTGACGCCGGATGACACCAAAAGGGGTTTGAGCGGAACGAGCCCGGCGTTCATCGCGCGCGCGGCGATGAGGACCTCGGGGACGTAGACTTCGTTCCTCTTGAACTTGCCTCCGATGATGCCCATGCCGGCCATAAGGCCTTCCTCGAGGATCGACTTCGCGGACAGCCCCTCGGCTATCGCCTGCTCGACAGCGGCCTTGACCTCGTTGGCCTTGCCCTTTTGGAGAAACGCGGAAATATCTTCAAGCGTAGACATAGTACCCTCCTCGGTAAGCATATTTCATCGTAATGATACTGCGCGTTGGCCGCCGGTCTAGGAATGTATTGCGCTTTTTTGTCAATAGTTGTGATGCGAAGTCGAGCCCGGATCGCTATTCGTCGTGTATTTCCTGGCTGCTGGCGGGTCGGCCTTTGGATTCCCGGTAGCGTCCCGGCGGCGTGCCTGCTAGCTTGCTGAACACTTTTGTGAAATAGCTCTGGTCTTCGTACCCGACCAAGCCCGCGATCTCGACGAGCGGCAGGTCTGTCGACCGGAGCAGGAGCATGCTTTTCTCTATGCGCAGGCGGTTAAGGTAGGTAGTGAACCTGCACTTCATCTCCTCGTTGAAAAGCTTGCTGAAATATGTCGGGCTGAGAAACACCGCCGCGGCGACCTCGTCCAGGGTGATTTCTCCCGTGTAGCGCGCATTGATGTATTTTAGCGCTTTCATCATCACATCGGCGTGTTTGATGTCCTTCAGGTTGAATACAAGGTCGGTGAAGCGGATCATTATCCGCGACAGCCAGTGGGCTATGTCGTCGACGCTCCTCATCTTCTGTACATGGTTAAGGTATGTGAAGTTGAGCCCGAATATCTGCTCGATGTCGGCTCCGCCGTCGAGCGCGGCGCGCGACAGGAGCACGACGAGTTCGAGCACCCTGGCGCGGATTATCGCCGGGTTCTGTCCGCTCGAGAAGAATATGTGGCCGAGTATCTCGTTGAGAAGGCCTTGGGATTCCTGTTTGCTGCCGCGCGATATCGCGTTCAGGAGCTCCCGTTCCTTCTCTATGGGATAGCTTGCGCTCAATGTAGCGGGCTCCTCCAGCTTCATCTCGTGGATGTATTCGGAAATTCGCGCTGCCTGGGCCTCCCGCTCGCGGTTGGCTTCCATGCGGGCGTGCGCCACGCCGCTGGCTACGGCCGCCGCGTCGGCGAGCAGTTCCGCGAGGCTTGTAGCGCGCCGGGGCGTTATGCGCGCGGCCGACGCTATCAGAGCCCGGGCTTCCGCCTCCCGTCCGGCCGGGATCTTGCCGGCTGACGCCAGCTCGCTGAACAGTTCGCCGGGCTCCATTACCATCGCGGGCCCGCCTATATAGGCGCCGCGCATCAAGCCCTCGACGATGATCGGGGAGACCCAGGTGAGGAGCGAGTGCGGGCATAGCTGGATGTACTTGCCGCCGAAACGCTCTGCCTGCACCACGCCGTACAGCTGGGTGCGGATCTCGTTCCGCGCTTCGTCCTCACCTAGCATGCGGCAGAGTTCGCAGCAGCCGGTAAAGGGGTCGTCCGTCGGAAGGGGCCGTCCCGCCGGGTCGAAGGCTGCCAGGACGGCTCCTTCCTCGTCGACCAGATGGGCTCCCACGCCGGTTGCGCGGCAATAATGCTCCAGTTTCCTTGTCGCAGCTTTCAGGTCGAAGCCCTGTTTTCCGGCCGCCGCGTTCATGAGCTCTCCGGGAACATCATCCGCTCGATGTACGCGTCGTTGAAATCGGCTGATGATGACAGCTCGACATACGTGCATAATCCCGTGATGCCGTCGCAGGCGGCGAGGCTCCCGACAGACAGGCAGGCGGCTACGGCCCCGGCGCCCGAGGTATTGCCCGAGACTATTATGCGCTCCGCGAGCTCGCGCGGAATCAGCCCTATCCTGACGGCGTTGCGTTCGTCGAGGAAGGAACCGAAACCGCCGGCGAGATACACAGTTTCCACCTGCGCGAGGCTGCGGCCGGCCCTGGCCACAAGAACGTCTATGCCGGCGGCGATGGCCGCCTTCGCGAGCTGGGCTTCGCGTATGTCAGCCTGCGAAAGGTAGACGTCGCGCCCGCGGTCGATGTATACGAGCGGGCCTTCAGGTGTGTCGGTCCTCAGCGCGGCTATGCCTGGGGGCAGGGCAGCCGCCTCGCCCGAGTCAAGGATACGGCCCGAGTCTTCGAGGAGGCCGCAGTCGAGGAAAGCCGCGATCGCGTCTATGATTCCGGACCCGCAGATGCCCCGCGCCGGCTTGCCCCCGATCGTGGTGAAGGCCAGCGCGTCCCCGTCGAGCCAGACCGAGTCGATAGCGCCTTCGACGCCTCCCATGCCCTTCTCGATGCCCGCGCC
>CAZKJA010000132.1:0-9358 GCA_964552925.1 uncultured Treponemataceae bacterium | reverse complement strand
TCCATTCGCTTTCGCCGTGCCGAACGAGCACGAGAGTATGCATGAAACGCCTCCTCCGATAACTATTTTCCGGACACGTTCGATGGCCGCAAGCAGGCGCCCAGGAATCCGTCCTGGTTTTAATAGTACTAATGTACCGATAAAGCGTCTGGGTTAATGCTATTTTCCTGCAAATTTTTTATCAGAAAATAGCAATCCGCACTACATCACCCAACCTATCAGAATCCGTGTACCTGACCGAATTCTGCCCGCAATACTCGTACCAATCCAGCCCGCCCCCGAAGTAGGCCAAAACATCGACGTTCCCCGCGCTCGTGCCGACTTCGTTGCGCCGCTAGTCCAGTTCCAAAGCGAGGGGGTCGGGCGTCAGGAACCTGCCGAGTTCCGGGTTAAGGTAGCGGGCGCCGAAGTAACGGGCTCCGGTATCGACGAGCTCTTTGCCGGTGAAGGTGTACACGGGGTCGAACGGTCTTGACGGTTTGAAGGTGAGTGCCGGGCATTGGATATTCTACGCGAGCCTGCGCTGGTCGCCTTGTGGAATACTCTACTTCTTGCGCTTGGAGTTGACGAAGCGGATGAAGTCGTTGATGTTCTTGACGACGATCCGGTCTGGGTAGAGTTCGATCCTCCGCTGGTTGACGAAATGCCCCAGCAGGGTCTGTACCTCGGCCGTGTTCATGCCCGCCCAGTGCGCGACATCGTCGACGGTGACCTTGAACTCGCGTTTGTCGCCGTCAAGTTCACCCTGGTTCGAGGCGCCCTGGGTCTCGTCGAGCATCAGGAACACGTCGGCGATCTTCGCCTGCGGGTCATCGAGGGTCAGGATCATGAAGCGCCGCTTCTGGTCGTAGATGCGCTTTGTGAACACCTTGAGAAGTCTGAGCGCGATTTGCGGGTTGCCTATCATCAAAATTTCGAAATTCGCGCGGTTGAACTCGAGTACCTTTACGGTCTCGAGCGCTATGGCGGTGGCGGAACGCGGGGTTCCTTCGAGGATGGCCATCTCGCCGAAGATCTCGGGCGCGGACAGGATGTCGATGTTCTTTTCTATGTCGCCGACAATCTTGGTGATGCGGACGCGTCCCGCCTGAATGAGATAGAAGCTGTCCCCGGGTTCGAACTCGGAGAATATCAGTTCGCCGGGTTGGTAGGTACGGGCAAAACGGGTAAATGCGGCGAGGTCGGCCATGGTCAGGCTCCTCCGAGCGCGTTGAGCGCCTTCTTGGCCTTGATGCGGGCGCTGGAATCCTCGTCGCCGGGCATCGAGAGGACCTTGGAGAAGAACGCCTTGGCCTTGGCCTTGTCGCCCTTCTTGTCCCACGACTGTCCCATTATGAACAGGATATCCGCCATATCGGTATGCTTTGGCGCGCTTTGCACGATCATCGTGAAATGCTTGATCGCAAGGTCCCACTGCCCAAGGGAGTACAGGCAGCGCCCCATGTCGAACTGGGATTTGGCCACATACTCCGATTCGTCGCCCGAATCGACGATGGCCTTGTACTTCTTGAGCGCGTCCTGGTATTTCTCCTGGGAGAACAGGCTCACCGCGTCATAGTACTCCTTGGCCGTATCCGACAGGCTGGCGCCTTCCGATACGCGTGCCGGGGCAGGAGGCGGTGCGGGACGGCTCGGCGCCGGTTCATCGTCGGAACCGGTATCCATCTGCGGGGCTTGCGGCGGGCGGGAACCGGCGAGCGGCGCGGGCCCCTTGCCGTCGCCGTAACGCGCCAAGGCCGCCTCGGCGGTCTCCAGATATTTTCCAGCCTGCGGCCCCATCTTGCCGGCGGGGTAATAGGTGAGGTACCGGCTCAAAACATACCGAGCCTGGGAGTACATACGGTTTTTCAGGTAATATTCGCCGGTCTTGAAGAGTCCCATCTCGGCATTGATCGC
This sequence comes from uncultured Treponemataceae bacterium, assembly GCA_964552925.1. Classification (GTDB taxonomy): domain Bacteria; phylum Spirochaetota; class Spirochaetia; order Treponematales; family UBA12059; genus SZUA-370. The sequence goes on along the minus strand of CAZKJA010000132.1, from coordinate 7,462 downwards.
CGACGGGTTCTCCATGAGGTTCTCCACCTGCTTGTGTATATGCCTGAGCTGGTTTGAGAATACCTTGAGCATCTTGATTATGATCCTGGTATTCGACATGGAGAACGCTTCAAATTCGGGTACGCTGAACGCGAGCACGTTCGCGTCGGCCAGGACCACGGCGTTTTCCTCGCGGGGGTAGCGGCCCAAGGCGCTCTTGACGCCGAAAAATTCACCTGTCTGGATGATCTCGCGGATCAGTTTGCCGGTTTCGATATCGTTGTAATTGAGGCTTACCTTGCCGCTTTGGAGTACGAAGATCCTGTCTCCCTGGTCACCCTGGAAGTAAATCACCGAATTGGCGCGGTATGTCCCTACCTTGGGCATCGTTCCCTCGTTACTCCTGGATTACGGCGAAGGCTCGGGCCGACGCGCCGTTCAGTCATTATAGTACACTTCCATCTATCAAGCCATGCCGTAGATCAACATTCGAACGGCAAGTAATCCAGCCGCTTCTTGAAGCCTACAGCCGACCTGACCGCCTTGTACAGGCTCGCTGGAGTCCCCTTGGCAATCATGGCCCTGCCGCCTATGTTCACTTCCTCGTACTCCGCGTCAGCGGGAATCAGCTCTGCAAAGCGCTTCTCAGCCAGCACCGGCACGCCGTTCACCGAGAGGAACTCTATGTCCTCCATCGAAGCGGCCGCCAGGTTCTCGTACGGTTCGCTTTTTTTTGCCTTGAGGATGAGTATGTCGGCGTTCATGCCCGCTTCCAGCGAACCGATGCGGTCGGCCATACGGAAAGCCTTGGCGGGATTGACGGTCACCATGTCGAACAGGGTCTTTGCCGGCAATTCTTCACCGTACATCTGCTGGTATACCTTGCGGGCGAATTTCATTTCGCCCAACAGGTTCACCGAGCCGGTCGCGGTCGAATCGGTACCGATGGAGACGTTGATTCCCGCCTTGAGGATCTTGCGTATCTTGCAGGTCACGTTGAACATGAAGTAATTCGACGCGGGACACCAGGATATCGAGGCGCCAGCCTTGGCCGTCTTGGCGATGTCGTCCTCGGAAAACCCAATGCAGTGGATGAACACATCATGGTCGTCGAGGCACTTGAGCCTTTCCAGAATTCCGATACCATCCTGCGATTCGGCGTCGAAGCCTTCCTCGAGGTGCGTGATATGGGGCCAGTTGCGTTCCAAAGCCCTCGCGTGCTCAATCTCTATGCCATCGCCCCAGCGCAGGTCGAAGGACGAGCATTCGTGGCTGAGCGTATACTCTTCAATGGCGTGGATGGGCAGGCGAGGCAGGTAGGCTCCGTTAATCTCGTGGGGAAAATGGTCGTTCGCCGTGGCGACGCCGGAAAACAGGTTTTTATACGCGGAAAGGAAATACATCTGCTCGACGCTTATGTTCGACCGTTCCTCGAATACCGGCGACGACTTCAGGTCGGCGTCCCATGGGGCCCAGTTGAGGTAGAACTTGTCGTCCTTCGGTCCGACGCGCGGGATGTAGTTGCCCCTGAAGTGATCATGGATATTGATGAGGGCTGGATATGCGAAAGAAGCGCCCGCCATATCGAACTCTGGCCCGGCGGCCTTGCCCTTGGCGAGCTTGGCACCGTGGACCGCGATGGAGCCTCCACTTTGGATACCCTCGCCGCTCGCGATGTCGATGTTCTTTACCGAATACTGTGTCACTCTGGTCCATCCTTGCCTCTGGAGGATACTCTCCACCGATTCATGGCCAACTCTTATTATATTTCGGTAGATATAATAAAAAAATTGACACTGAACATCCACAAACACCGTCGATGATACACCTGAATGTTCGATGTGTACAAATTCCGGACAATATACTAGAATAATTAGCGATTGCCATTAATTGACCAATATAAAAACGCCGGGATCGGCGGACGCACGAGGTAAGCTGGAATGATCAATATTCGCGAATACGAACTGGTATCGCTCGAGACCGGTGCGTACCGGGATATAGAGTTGGACATACTCAAGGAGACCCTCGCGGCCTGGAAGGAGAGTCCCGGAGCTCCGTTCGAGTTGATAGAACTCCGGGACGGGATGATCCTGGCGGGGTTCTGCCTGTACTACAAGGCTCCCAACACCGATTATACGTATGATGTACACACCTTTGTCGTGGGCCGCGATTACCGGAACCGGGTTGTCGGCCCGCGCCTCGTCGAACTGCTCGAGGAACGCTTGCTTGAATCGCGAAAGTACGCGGTTGTGCGCGTGGAGACCTCGAAGGTCAAGGAGGAGGCGATTGGCGACGCGTTCTTCCAGGCCAATGGCTTCCAGACCATAGGGCATATCCCCGCGTTCTACGACACCGAGAACGATTACTTCATATACGTCAAGGCAGTATCGAGCATCCCCCTCAAATCGGAAGAGCCGTCTCCGGGGCAACCCGACCACAAGCCGGAAGAGGCGTAATCCATGCTGGTTGCGGCCCTCGAAGCAGGCGGGACCAAGTTCATTCCCGGCCTGGTGCGGAGCGACGGCGATAATTCAACCCCTGTCATTATCGAGCGCGGCCGCGTAGCGACCGGAGAGCCGCTTGCGACTATCGCCGCCGTGGCAGAATGGTTCGAAGACGCATTCAGGCGGATCGGCACGCCGGAGCGCCTGGGAATAGCCTCGTTCGGCCCCCTCGCCGGCAGGCACGGGAAGCCCGGGTGGGGACGATTGGGACCGACGCCGAAGCCCGGGTGGTCCGGGTTCGACCTTGCCGGATCGCTCGGCGGCAAGCTGGGACTTTCCGTATCGATGGATACCGATGTCAATGCCGCGGCCCTGGCCGAAGGTTTATGGGGCGCCTCGCAAGGTTTGCCGAACCACGTGTACGTCACCGTCGGAACCGGCATCGGCGGCGGGATAGTCGCCAACGGCGCCCTTCTGCACGGTGCCGGCCACCCTGAAACGGGGCATGTGCCAGTTCCCAGGGAACCAGGGGACACCTACGCCGGACACTGCCCCTTCCACGGCGCCTGCCTGGAGGGCATGGCTTCGGGACCCGCGGTAGCCGACCGCTGGGGCGCACCCGCCGAGACATTCCCGCTTGGGCACCCGGCCTGGGACCTGGAGGCCCGTTACCTCGCGTCGGGATTCCTGCCTCTTGTCCACGTGCTCGCCACCGAGCGGATAGTACTCGGCGGGGGGCTAGGATCAGCGCCTGGGCTGATCGAGCTTGTACGGAAGCACCTGGCCGCCCGTCTTGCCGCTTATACGCCCCGCCTCGAGCCGACTGGAGCCATGGACAGATTCCTTGTGGCGCCGGGTCTGGGCGGCGACGCGGGCCTTCTCGGCGCGGCCGCTCTCGCTCTATTTTAAAAACTCGCTATAATTAACCCGATATTGGCTGTACAGGCCAAAAAAAAATCCTTATGATCAAAATACAGAAATTTTACGTGATATCATCCGAAGACTTGGGGGAGCGATGAAACGTCGTCTGTTGCCAGATGTAAACATACTCATGAAGCTCATGGTGCTGAGCGTGGTGATGATTATTTCCTTCGTCCTGCAGTTCGCTTTCAGCAGGAGCGGCATTTCACTGCTGTCAGGCACTGTGGGGGACTTCCACGATGTGCACGTGGCGATGGCGAGGAACAGCCAGTCCCTGTCGGCCAGCACGTACTCGATCCAGGTCAACCTGTACAAGGCGATAATCTACGGCACGCAAGAGTACGAAAAGGCGGAGATACAAGCAGTACTCAAAGACTTGCAGGCAGACTGGAAAGAGGGCGACGCGCAACTCAAGGAACTTGCCTCGTACGAACGTGCCTCCAAGGCTACGCTGGACCTGATAAACAATGTCAGAACCTCCTATTTCGACTACACGACCTACCTGACCACGATTCTCACCTATATTGAAATGGATCCGACGCTCGGGCTCACCTTTATGTCGGGAGCGGAAACCAAATTCGCCGCGCTTCTCGAAATGGTCCAGAATCTCGGAACCGCCATCAAGGACAGCGGCGATGCCGCCTTTACCCTGGTCGAGAATGAATCCCGGCAGATCGTCTCCCGCCTGCTGGTGGTGACGGTAGTGGCGGTAGCGATAATGCTTATCATCGCTGGCATGACGGTTACGTCGCTGCACAAGCCGATGAGATTGCTTTTGCAGGCGTTGACGACAATGGTAGGAGGCGACTACCGGATTGCGACGGGTTTGCACGGCAAGGACGAGATGGGCCGCATGGGAACGAGCGTCGACGAACTCTCGACGAGTCTCAGGGAACTGATAGGTATAGTGAAAAACCGCGTGGAAGACCTCGAGCGGACCGGCCACGACCTCTCGTCGAACATGACCCAGACGGGCGCCGCGGTCGTGCAGATCAACTCGAACATCGTGAGCACCCGTACGCAGCTGGACGAGCAATCGGCGGCAGTCCGCGAAGTTTCGTCGGCTATCGAGGAACTGACGCACGGAGTGGACACGCTGTCGGCCAAGATCGACGAACAATCGGATATCGTTGGCCAATCTTCGTCCTCGATCGAGGAAATGATAGCCAACATCGATTCTGTCACCAAGGCGATAAGCGTATCGGCTACAGCGAGCTCAGAGCTCGTCGCGTTGGGTTCGGACGGCAAGGCGAAGATAGACGAGGTAATCGAGGCGGTCCGTGACATCGTCAAGCATTCGGAGAGCCTCGGCGAGGCCGCTTCGATAATTTCCGAGATAGCGAGCAAGACCAACCTGCTGGCGATGAACGCGGCGATAGAAGCCGCGCACGCCGGGGATGCCGGTCGCGGTTTCGCCGTGGTCGCCGATGAGATACGCAAGCTGGCCGAACAGTCGACGGCGCAAGCGAAAGACATTGCCGGCGGCTTGGGCAAGGTATCGGAGTCGATATCGTCGGTCGATGGAGCCGCCGAGTCCGCGGTAATCTCCTACGACATGGTCCACGACAAGTCCGAGGCGCTGGGTTCCGAGATAAAGCGGATCAGCGAGGCGATGAGCGAGCAGGGCAAGGGAGGCAGGCTCGTGCTCGACGGGCTCGTGAGGCTCCGGGACATCACGAGAGAAATCGCGACGGGCGCCGAAGAGATGCATGGCGGAAACCAGTCAATACTGGAACAGGTTTCCAGGCTCAACGCGGTCAACGGTTCGGTGGTGCAGAACAACGACGAGATTTCCATCGGCACGCGCGAGATAAACGAGGCGATCGCGGCAACCAGCGACCTGACCTCGCATACGTCCGACCTTATAACCGAGGTGAGGACCGCCGTCGACCGCTTCCAGGTGTAATCGACCGGGACTCTGGAATTTGGCTGTGCCTTGGGCTATCATTTCATAAGGCTCGAAAGCAAGCCATACAACCTTCCCGCAGGAGACTATGATGTCCCGGTCGATCCGTCATACCGCCCCCGCGACGGCCTTAGTCGTCGTCGTTTCGCTTTTCTTCCTAGGCGCGAGCCCGCAGGCAGCCTTCGATCCGCTCCTGGCGATCCCCGAAGGCGCGCTCGCGGTGGTCTCGTCGGGCAATCCCTTGATGTTGCTCGGCAACTCCGTGCAATTCCTTCGGTCCGCCGGGCTCGACACGCCCGCGCAGTCATTGGCAACGGCTTTGGAACCCTTGCTCGACCAAGCGGACAGCCAAGGCGATCCGGACGATCCGGCCAAGATCCTGGCGCGGATAGTCGACACGCGACGCCGCCTGGTCGCCGCGATGTATCCGGGAGAAGACGAACCCACGAAGGTGTCGATCCTCATTATGATACCCGTCCGCAGCGGGCCCGGCGTACCGGACGAAGACGGGCTGCGCGATCTCGTCGCCACGCTTATTCCGGAGGGTGACAAGGCAGAACCGACGATATCGTTCGAGCATCCCGGATACCTCCTTGTAGGCATGGAAGGCTTCGATGTCGCCTCCGTGGAATCGGCCGCGTACCTCAAGCTGTCCAGGCTTGCCGCGTACCCGGCCTCCAGCGTGGTGCTGTGGGTGGACGTGGGTGTGGGTTCGGTGTACATGGATACAATTAAAAGCGGTCTCGGCTCGCTGTTCGGCGGGTCGGGCGATGATGATGACGATGACTACGATGCCTACACCGACGACGACTATGACGATGAAGAATACGAGGAGGAAGAGGCGCCGATCGGCAATGATTCTGATGACGACGACCTGCTGGACGACGAAACGATCGACGACGATTCGATCGGAAACGGCCCGGTCGGCAATGAAGCGCCGGACATCGAAGACGAAGGCGACGGCGAACCTGACGACGCCGAGTACGCGCAGGACTTCGCCTGGGACGACGGGGAAGACGACGAAACCGGGTCGGACGGCCAGGATGTCGCCAGCCAGTTCACCAAGGGCCTCGGACTGCTCGCCGGAAAGCTGGAAGAAGTCGTAAGCGAAGTTAAAAGCGTCGAGGTGGCGTTGATAGTGCAAGCCGACCGCGCCTGGTTCAGGTTCGGCGCCCAGGTCGCCGAAGGCGGCAAGTTCGCCGCCTTGACGAAGAGGGCGGCCGCGGGAGACAAGTCGCTGCCCTACCTTTCGTACTGCGAGGCGGATGCCCTGCTTTCCTTCGCCTGGTCGACCCCGGCGGACTGGGGTATACCGATACTCGAAGGAATCTACAAGCTCGTGATGCCGGAAGCTACGCTCGTAGACACGATTGTGGCATCCTTCAAAGCCTACGCGGCGGCGGCCGGCGACAACGGCGCGACTTCCGTCGGTATCGGCGTATCGGAAGAGATGGCAAAGGCCATCCGTTCCGGCCAGGATCTCGACGACGCCGAAGCGCTTGACCTGGTTGCCCGAGGACTCTCGCTGGACGTATCCGGCGCAATGGAACTGAAGGACCGCCAGGCCTTCAGGGATACGAGCGCTTCGATGATGGATCTCGTCCACGATCCAGAATACGCGGAACTCATGTCAGCCTCCGGGATGACAGTGGACGTAAAAAGGAAGGTCGGTACCGTCAGGAAGATGCCGTACGACTCCTACTCCTACGAGTTCGCCGCCTCGGATGGACAGGATGACGGCACGAAGGCTGCTGTGACCGCCCTCATAGGCAAGCTCTTGTCACCGGTCTACGTATACAAGGACGACAAAGCGTATCTAGGAATGGGCAAACCTGAATCCCTGAACGCCCTGATCGACAGGAACGCGGCAAAATCCCCGCTCAACGCCGACAAGGCGTTCAAGGCACTGCGGGCGGGCGCTCCGGCGGACGTCAGGGCGCTTTCCTACCTCTCGACCCAAGGAATAATGCGGCTCGTGATGCGTTTCATGCCCCAGGACAAGGGTCCGCTCGACTTCAACATGGGCAAGCTGTCGGGATTCCTGTCATGGTTCGACGCTTCACCTGGAACGATGGGCTTCGGCATGGGCATCGGCGCCGAGGATATACGGGCCTTCGTCTCCTTGGCAAGGAACTGACCGAGCTTACTCCTCGTAAAGAAAACAAAGGGCCGGACACGGCGCGCATACGCTCGCATGTCCGGCCCCGCTATT
>CAZKJA010000131.1:0-9360 GCA_964552925.1 uncultured Treponemataceae bacterium | reverse complement strand
TCCGGCTACGGTCTTGCCTACCTCGCTCGGTTCCAGGGCGAGCGTAATAGGAGCTCTGCAGTTCGCCCTGGACTCCATCATCGTACATGCCTATCCTTATCACCTCAAGATGAACAAGGAGTCTGCTCGCGATTGAAATTGCCTGGGGATCCTGACCTTGAAGGTCAAACCGCCGTCATCCCCGAGCGACATTCCGCCCCTGGATTTTACTCAGCCCAGCCTAAGGTGTCGAATTCATGCCAGATGCAAGCTTCGACTAACCAATCAAACCTTACAACGCCATGATTTTGCCCCCTTGGGGCCTTTTCTGCAGCCGGTATTCCTTGAGGGTGAGCCCTTCCCGCTTTTTGAACAGATAGCTCAGATAATTCGGTTCGTTGTACCCTACGCTGAACGCGATATTGACGACTTTGTCATCGGTGGACGCGAGCATCTCCTTGACTCTCTCCATTCGGACATCGGTGAGGTAGTCTATGAATGTTACCGACATCTCCTGGGAAAAAATCGTGCTGAAATGAGTGGGGCTCAGGGCCACGTGGGCGGCGACGGTACAGAGGGAGATATCGGGGCTGCTGTAGTTTCCCTGGATGTATTCGCAAGCGCGGCGCACAAGCTTCACGTGAGGGCTGCTGTTGCCGCAGTTCCGCAGCTCTATAGTCTTGAGGCAGATTTTGGTGGCTAGATCCTTGAATTCCTCCGCGGATATTGCGGACTGGAATACCTGCCTCAAGTCCACGAAGTGCCCGGCGATCTCGGCGGGGTCAGAGTCGGGATTGAAATTACGGATAATACGCATAGCGACATTGTGAAGATCCATGAGGATGTAGTAGCGGTACAGCACGCCTTGCATCTCGTCGACATCGAGGTTTTTGGTAAATTCCGCGACTATCGTGGGTACGTCTTCCGCTATCGCGAACTTGAGCCTGTTTTCGATATTGACATTGAAGAAGCAATTGGCGGAGGCGGTGACGGGGCTCTCGATCCGGCCGATATCCCCGGCGCAGAATACCCGGCCACGGTTGCTCTGTCCGAATGTCTTCAGCAGGATGCTCGCCTCGTGGAATGCGTCACGGATGCCGCTGATGCGGGGGGTCACGCTGCTGATGCTCACCGTGAGCAACGTGGTGCCGTCGTCTTCAACTTCATGCTTGAGCGTCTGAGCGGTATGGTAGGCTTTTTCGGTGACATCGATATCCGCGGTTCCTTTGATTATCAGCACCACATTGTCGACGCCGCTAAGGAAATACAGCACATCGGGATCATCCACAAGCATGAATTTTACCCTGGATGCGAGTGTCTGGCGGTTGGGGTATCCACCCTTTCCCTCAAAAAGGGAAACCAGCACCACGTACTTTTTGCTCAGGATGTCGATACCAAGTTCGTCTGCCCTACGAAGCGACTCGTCGGCGGTGATTTCTCCACCGCAGAGCTGTTCCAACAGGGTGCTTACCAAGGCATTTTTTACTGTTTCTTCGTCGGACGCGTCTTTCAGGAAGGAGACGCTTTGACGCTTGTGTTCAGTTATCTGCTCGCTGGCTTTGTGCAGGGCATCGAGGAGATCCTTGGCCGCCACGGGCTTCAGGAGGTAGTTGTCAACGCCGACGCAAATCGCCTGCCGGGCCAGTTCGAATTCGTCGTGCCCGCTCACTATTATGATCCGAAGCCAGGGACTGGCGGCCTTGGCGTGGCGCGCGAGCATAAGTCCGTCCATAAACGGCATCTTGATGTCGGTGATCAGGATATCGGGCTTCAGATCCTGTATGATTGAGAGCGCCAGTTCCCCATCCCCCGCTTCCCCGATGCATGTATAGTAGTCGGCGTACTTTTCGATTGCATTGCGTATGTTCTGCCGGATCAGGGGCTTATCGTCTACCAGGAAGACCGTATGCACGCTTCACTCTCCTTCCGGCAGCGGAACCTGCACCGGGATGGGTGGCTTGATCATGGGAAGCCGCAGGGTGACAATGCTTCCCTTGTTGTATTCGCTGTCCACCGTCAGCCCATCTTCGACCTCATAATAGAGCTGGATGCGCTTGAAAACATTATACAGCCCGAATCCCATCTCGGGATTGGACACATCGAAGTGAGCCAGGTTTTTTCGCAACCTTTTCAGTTCCGCTTCATCCATCCCCAGACCGTTGTCCTCCACGGTAAAAACGAGGATGCCGCCCCGCGGTTCGCACTTCAATTTGATCATCCCGCAGCGTCGGGTCATCTTGATCCCGTGGTATATCGCGTTTTCGACCAGGGGTTGCAGCAGGATTTTGAGCATGGGTTCCTTCAGGATATCCCGGGCGAAATCGATCTCGTATTCCAGTATGGCGCCGTATCGCATTTTCTGAATGGCGAGGTAGCTCTCCACATGGGATTTCTCCTCCGCCACCGATACCCAATCACGACCCTTGTTCAATGAGAGACGGAAGAAATTGGACAACGCCAATGTCGTGGTGACAACATTATCATTCTGGCCATCCTCCGCCAGGGAGAGGATGGTATCGAGGGTATTGTACATGAAGTGGGGGGCGATCTGCGCCTGCAGCGCCTTCATCTCGGCCTTCTTCAGATTCTGCTGCTTCTGTATATTCTGTTCGATCAACTCGTCCAGCTTCCCGGCCATGGTATTGAGACTGTCGGTCAGTTCATCGAGCTCGCTGATTTCGGGCTTCTCCACACGGATTGACAGGTCTCCCTGGGCGATCTTGGAGGCCATTGTTTTAAGACGGTAAATCGGATCGTTGATGCTGCGATTCAATTGCTTGTAGTTCCGGAACAGGAAAGCGAGTATCGACGCGAAAAGCGCCGTCTGGAATAAGGTCATAAGGTCCAGCGATCGCTGTATCCTGGTATTCTGGATATGGGCGATCTCCGTCTCGGCCGCCACGAATTTCTGGATCACATCGTAGAGCAGTTCGCCCACAGAACTTATCTCACCCAGGATCTTCTCGTTGTCGTGGACGGGCCGGCCTCTGGCGATATTGACGCCTATCGTATCCACGTAATTCCTTATTGTCGCCAGCGTGTTGCGCGCCACCTGGACAAGATAGCTGTCGCCCTCGCTGTTGGCGTTCTTCTCAAGCTCGTCCAGACGGCTTTTGATCCTGTCCATGAGCGCGTACTGGGTGTTGTCCTCGAACCTGGTCTTACCCGATACCACGTCCCAAATCGTTATATAAATCTCACCTTGCAGCCGGCTCGAGAGGCTATTGGCGTTGTAAACATTTTCGATGATCCGCTCGTACTGGTTCAACGTACTATTGTAGTACAGCGTACTTATCAGAAAAGGCACGAGGGTAGCCAGGATGATGACTATATTCGTCACGCGCAATGTCTTTCGGATGCTGTTGGTACGCAATTTTCCTGTAACTTTCCCGTCGCTCGTAAGCATCTCCCCGGTCACGCCGTCGGCGTCAGTACCCTCTGGGCGCAATGGTATCAAAGTCGGCGTATTCGTCAAAAACCGTCTCATCGATATAGATGTGTTTCGGTACCCCTTCACCGGATGTAATTTTTCGGGCGATTTCCATCAATTGGAGACCGCTGTTGGGATTGCATTCGATGACGCAGTTCACGGCGCCGCCCTTGAGGTAATCGACTATCCGTTGGGTCGCGTCAACAGAGATGATAACGATATCCTTGCCGGGCTCGATCCCGGCTTCCTGCATCACCTCGATGGCGCCGAAGGTCATGTCATCGTTGTGGGAGTACAGTACGTCGATGTCCTTCGGATCGTGGAGCCAGAGGACCTTCTGCATTATCTCCTTGCCCTTGCTCAACATGAAGTCGCCGTCCTCGCTGAAGATCACCTCGAACTTGGAATGGGAGGAGATGACATCCCTGAATCCTTCGGACCGTCCGATGGCGGGGGTGGAGTCGATGGTACCGCCGATCTCAACGATCCTCACCGGGCCACTGGAATCCTGATACTTCCTGATGAGGAACTCTCCGGCCCGGTGTCCCTCCAGATTAAAATCCGAGCATAGCGCGCAGGTATACAGGCTGTCGTCCGCCGTATCGATCATCCGGTCCACGATGATCACGGGGATGCCGGCTGCCTTGGCCTCACCCAGCACCGTATCCCAACCGGTCTCCACAAGCGGAGAAAACGCGATGACGTCCACCTTGTACGCGATGAAGGAGCGTATCGCCTTGATCTGGTTCTCAGGCTTCTGCATGGCATCGTCGAACATGATTTTGATGCCCGTCTTTGCGGCGGCATCGATGATCGAACGACTGTTCTGCGTCCGCCAGGTACTCTCATCCCCGAGCTGGGAATACCCCAGCACTATCGGCTTGGCATCGCTCGCATCCCTGCGGCCGGTGCCGCAGGCGCTGACCGCAAAGCTACAAAGTACTAAAAAAAAAACGGATAAGCCGATTCATTCAAAGCCTTCCCCGCACTTAAAAACCCCAGTGCAACACAGGTTCCATTCCGGTACGATAGGACCACTCTAGCACGAATTCGGGGAATCGTAAACGTGAAACATGAAACGGCACATACGCGGGAATCGTAAGAAAAAACGGTATTTCAGTAAAAAAATGGAGAAACATCTCCCCTCGCGCGCACGCCTCATAAAAGATCGTACCAAGAGCGAAAGGATGTGCATAGCGCTATGGCGATTATATCCCTCTAATATGAGCAGGGACATTCGTCCCAAGACGCAACGAAAAGAGGGGGAACAAATGAAGAAACAACTTACAGCCAGCATCCTGTGCGCATTCGCACTGCTCATGCTGATTCCGGCCATCACTTCCTGCGGTGGAAAGAAGGAGGCGGCAAAAAAAGCAGGCGCGCTGATCAAGGTCGGCATCGTGAATCTGCCGCCGGAAGAATCCGGCTACCGGCAGGCCAACGTTGAAGACATGAACAATGTCTTCTCAACGGCGAACGGCTACGAAGCAAAGCAGACCAACACCGGCGACAACAGCGAGCAGATTGCGGCGGCGCAGGGTTACATTCGAGACGGCGTGGATTATCTCCTTATCTCGGCCGCAAACGCGTCCGGCTGGGACACAGTACTGAAGTCCGCGAAATCCGCGGGCGTTACGGTATTCCTCTTTGACCGCCTCATTCAAACGGACGCCTCGAACTTCCAGGCAGCGCTTGTCTCGGATATGGCTACCGAGGGAAATACCGCCATGGACTGGCTGCTGGGTCAGAATCTCAGCGCGTACAAGGTCATTCTCATTCGTGGTCAGTTGGGCTCCGCGGCCGAGCAGGGTCGAAGCGCCGCGGTCCTCAAGGCCCGCGACGCCGGCAAGATCACGATAGTGGCTGACGGAACCGGCGGCGACAGTTGGAGCCTCGAGGAAGCCCGCAAAGTAGTTGAAGCCGCAATTACCGCGGGCAAGGATTTCAACGTAATCTACGCGGAAAACGACGGTATGGCTCAAGGCGCCGTTCAGGCGCTCGACGCGGCGGGCATTACCCACGGCAAGGGCGGCAAGGTCAAAGTCATCGGATTCGACTTCAATCGTTTCGCGCTGCGCAACGTGCAGGCCGGTTACTGGGACTGCAATATACAGTGCAGCCCCCGCCAGGCTGCCGAAATTTCCCGCTGGATCAAGGCGAAGGCGGCCGGTACGGCGCTCCCGACCGGAATCGTCTTCCAGAAGGAAATCTTCGTCGATACCGCCTCGATCACCGACGACATCATCGCCAACCTGGGGCTCAATGCCGATCCCGGCAAGGGTGTGGTGACAAAGTAACTGCTTCCTGGCTGGTTTTCTCAATCGACAGGTTGTATGCGCGGTGCGGTGTTCGGAATCAACCCGGCACACCGCACCGCGATTGGTTTATATAGGAAGCCGAAGGAGGCCCTTGGTTGCGGTCGGAGAACGTGCTCGAAATGCAGGGTATATGCAAAGTCTTTCCAGGGGTCAGGGCTCTGCATGACGTAGACTTCGCGCTCCGAAAGGGTGAGATCCATGCCCTCATGGGCGAAAACGGAGCGGGCAAGTCAACGCTGATAAAGGTCATGACAGGGGTGTACGAAAAGGACGCCGGGCGGATCGCCATAGAGGGGAAGCCGATCCACTTCAGGTCGCCGCAGGACGCGCAGAACATAGGAATCGGCACGGTCTATCAGGAAATAACGCTGTGCCCCAATCTGACCGTCGCGGAGAATTTGTTCATCGGCCGCGGCCGATACGCTTTCGTTCAATGGAAGCGGATGAACGCAAAGGCTGCACAACTGCTTCACTCCCTGGGAATTCCGGCGAGGCCGACCCAACAGCTCTCGAGCTGTTCGCTCGCGGTCCAGCAGATGATCGCCATTGCCCGCGCGATCGATATGGACTGTAAAATTCTCATCCTCGACGAGCCGACGTCCTCGCTCGATGAAGACGAGGTAAAGAAGCTCTTCGCTCTTATGCGCGAGCTGAAATCGCGGGGCGTGGGGATTATCTTCGTAACCCACTTCCTCGATCAAGTATACGAAATCAGCGACAGGATTACGGTGCTGCGAAATGGAGAGTTGATAGGCGAATACGAAGCATCATCGCTCCCCCAATTCGAACTCGTCTCGAAGATGATGGGAAAAGCACTCGGTGATGTCGCAAAGATCAGAAAACATGAGCCTCCTGCAACCGACAGCGGCGCGCCGGTTTTCGAGGGGACGGCGCTTTCGAGCGACGCCGGGGTAAGGCCCTTCAACTTCACGATACAAAGAGGCGAAGTGAACGGGTTCACAGGGCTACTCGGCTCAGGGCGCAGCGAAAGCGTCCGCGCGATTTTCGCCGCCGACAAGGTGACGGGCGGCGAAGTAAAAATGAACGGCAAAAGAGTGAAGATCCGCACGCCCCTGGACGCGATGAAGCAGGGAATCGGCTATCTACCGGAGGACCGCAAGGGCGACGGGATTATCGCCGAACTTTCGGTGCGAGACAATATAATTCTGGCCTTGCAGGTCATGAAAGGCTTTCTTAGGCCTCTTTCGCGGAAACAGGCGGAGGCACTTTCCGTCGAGTATATACAAAGTCTGAATATCAAGACCCCATCCACCAGCACGCCGATCAAATCCCTTTCCGGCGGCAACCAGCAGAAGGTAATTCTGGCCCGCTGGCTGCTCACGCACCCCGAGTACCTGATCCTCGATGAACCCACGCGGGGAATCGATGTCGGAACCAAGGTGGAGATTCAAAAACTCGTGCTCAAGCTCGCCGAAGACGGAGTCAGCGTGACATTCATATCATCGGAAATCGAGGAAATGCTTCGAACCTGCTCCCGATTGATAGTCATGAAGGACCGTCAAATCGTCGGGGAACTTTCCGGAATGAATTTGACGCAGGGCGATGTCATGCACGCGATAGCGCGGGGGGAAGTATGAGCACGCTCAGGGCGAAAGCGCACGGATCGCATCTATTCCTCCCGTTCTCGGTCCTGGCGCTCCTCATAGTGATCAATCTTATAAAGGGCGTCGATTACTTCAGCGTATCGGTGATAAACGGAGCATTGTACGGGAACATACCGAATATTCTGTTCGGCGCCTCGGAACTTGTCATTCTGGCAATAGGCATGACCCTGGTAACCGCGTCCTCGCGCGGACAGGACATAAGCGTGGGTGTGGCCGCCGCAATTACTTCCGCCGTATTTGTCCGGGTCCTCCAGAATGCCGGCGATATTACGTGGTTGACAATTGCGGCGAGCTTCCTCGCGAGCTGCGTAGTCGGGATGGTAATCGGCGCATTCAACGGTTCCCTGGTTTCGATATTCAGGGTTCAGCCGATGGTCGCGACCCTCATACTGTTCACGGCGGGCAGGTCCATCGCCTTCATGATCGACGGCAAATTGTCTCCCGTTTTGGCGAACGATCTGACGAGTCAAATCGGCGGCGTAATACCGGGAGTGCCGATACAGACTCCGATAATCCTGACCGTGCTCTTCATCGCCCTCGTCGCGGCATTCCTCAAGACCACGAACCTCAAGCTCTATTCGGAGTCCGTGGGAATCAACGAAAAAGCGGCTCTTCTAAACGGTATCGACCCGACGAAGATAAAGTTCTTGACCTATATGATTCTCGGAGTCTGTACCGCGGTCGCGGGTTTCATAGCAGTCACCAAGGCGGGGCGCCACGACAGCGTCAATCTTCTCAAGTATGTCGAGATGGACGCGATTCTCGCCGTAGCGATAGGCGGAAACGCGCTCTCCGGCGGAAAGTTCAGCATCGCCGGTTCGATTATCGGCGCGTACACAATAGAGGTGTTGAACAGGACCTTCCTCAGACTAGAGGTAGAAACCGAGACGATAAAAGCCTTCAAGGCGGTGTTCATCATAATTCTCATGGTAGTCGCATCGCCTGTGGCCAGGGAATATGCAGCGAAAGCCCTGAGACGGTGGCGATCCAGAGCGGACACTGCGGCTTCCGGACCGGAAGCCGTCGCGAAGAAGGAGGTGTAGGGTGCGGTCTCCAAATGCGGCAAAACCAAAAGACTCACTATCGAATTCGAACCTTCTGTTTCTCATCGCCGCGGTCATATTCGTATTGATGTATGGGTTCGCCATTCTTCGTTATCCGGGAAGTTTCCTGCAGTTTCAAACCTTCTTTGACCTGTTCAGCCTGAACGCTCCGCTCATCATCATAACGCTCGGTATCAGCATCGTGATGATCGGAGGCGGCATCGACATTTCCGTCGGCGCGGTGACTGGCCTTGTAACAATGTGCTGCGCCGTATTTCTGGAATCGGGAATGGGGAGCGTTGGCTTTGCCATACTTCTTGCGCTGGGCATAGGCATAGCGTTTGGTCTCCTGCAGGGATATCTCATTTCTTATCTTGAGATACAGCCATTCATAATAACGCTGGCGGGGATGTTTTTGGCGAATGGACTGCTGACGACGATCCACAAAGACCCGCTCAACGTGACCCGCCTGAGTTTCGTTTCCTTGCGGGATTTCGAGATAGTGATTCCTTGGCTTGGCACTAACAACAGGCTGGGCAATTTTATTCCGCTTGAAATCAAACCCGGCGCAGTAGTCGTGTGGGCCCTGGTTGTCCTCCTCGTCGTCCTTATGAAGTGGTCGCGTTTCGGGCGCAATCTATACGCCGTCGGCGGCAATAGCCAGAGCGCCCTGATGCTCGGCATCAACGTAAGGAGAACGAAATTCTACTCATACCTGCTATGCGGATTGCTGTCCGGTATCGCGGGCTTCGTGTATATAATGACGACGGGAGCCGGCAATGTCGGAAACGCGGCGGGATTTGAAATGAAGGCAATAGCCGCGTCCATAATAGGCGGCACGATGCTCACTGGTGGCGTGGGAAACCTGTTTGGCTCGCCTGTAGGCTCGCTGACCCTCCTTACGATCAACGAACTGATACGCGCGGCTGGCGTCAACTCCAACTTTCAGGCGATAGTAAGCGGGC